>JANXSH010000051.1 GCA_025356615.1 Planctomycetia bacterium
GTCTGGGGCCAGATCGTCAAGAATGAGGCCAACCTCGTCCTCGGGGAAGCGGACTATTACCTGTTCCACGAACACCTCGAGGCGGACAATCACCCGGTCTACTTCTACGAGTTCATCCAGAACGCGCAGAAGCACGGGTTACAATTCCTCGGCGAGCCGGGCACTCAAAACAACCTCAGTTCGTTCCCGGCCCCGGTGCAAGAAGCCCTCCGCCGAATCTGCCCCGACCTGCTGCACGTCGAACAGTACCTCGACTTCTTGAAGGGCCAGGCATTCCGCACGACGCTGCTGGTCCACGACGACGCGCCGATCGACCGCGCACCGAAGCCGGAGATCATCGAAAGCTTCCGCATCGTGGGCCGATCCAAACCCACCTCGGCGAAACCCGACATCGCGTCGCAGACACCCGAAGAGTTCGAGAACGACCAGAACGGGACCGTGACGAGTGGCATGCCCCTCGTCAAGGCGGCGCTGGTGATCCTTTATGAGACGTGGCCCCTCCATCATTCGTTCGACGAACTCTGGTCTGCGGTCCGCGCGCGCCTCGGCGAGGTCGCGGACCAGTGGCCGGCGGAGCAGGGCCGTGCCTTGTTGGCGCGCTCACTGGTGAACCTCTACCAGGCGAATCTGGTCGGGTTGCACACCTACCTCCCGCCGTTCGCCCTGGCACCGGGGCGGCGTCCGAAGGCGACGCCGCTCGCACGATTGCAGGCCCGGACCGGGGCGGGAATCACGAACCGCCGTCACCGACAGGTCGATCTCTCGTCGTTCGACCGCGCCGTCCTCGACCGCCTCGACGGCACGCGGGACCGCCCGGCCCTCGTCGCCGAGATGGCGGGCCTCATGAGGGGGAGCAACGTCGAACTGAAGCGCGACGGCCGACCGCTGACGGACGCCGCCGAGATCGACGCCGCCCTCGCCGAGGAGGTCGAGGCGGCGCTGGAACGCATCACCCACGGGATGCTGTTACTCGAATGAGGGCGAAGACCATGTCACGCATCGCACCGGGCGACGGCCCACTCGACGACGACCTCGCCCGCAAGCGGCGCGACCAGCCGGCAGACCAGGGGCTGATGCCGTCGCTGCTCGACCGCCTCATCGACGCCGAGGCGGACGGCAGCATCTGGCGGCGCGGCTACGGCCTCCCGCAGATGATCGCGGCGGTACATCGCGACCTGGAGGATCTGCTCAACACCCGATCGACGACCGTCGGCGTGCCGATCGAGTGCAAGGAGTTGCGCCGGTCGGTGGCCCAGTTCGGCCTGCCGGACCTCAGTACGATCGAGGCGATCACTGCGGACCAGCGCGGGCAGATCGGGAGGATCCTCGAGCAACTCATCCTGCTCCACGAGCCGCGGCTCAAGAACGTGAAGGCGACCCTCATGGAGGGGGACAAGAATCTCATGCGGAACGTGCGATTCCGCATCGAGGCCCGCCTCGCCGTCGATCCGGCCCCCGAGGTCGCCTTCGACACCATCCTCGAACTGACGACCGGCCACTCGACCGTCAAACGAACGGGAATCTGACATGAGCGAGCCGATCTATCGCTACTACGAGCGGGAATTGACGTTCATCCGGCAGATGGCGCAGGAGTTCGCCCGCGCCTATCCGGGGGCGGCCGGCCGGCTCTTACTCGAGCCGAACCGCAGCGTCGATCCACACGTCGAGCGCCTCATCGAGTCGTTCGCGCTCCTCACGGGCCGCATCCAGCACAAGATCGACGACGAATTCCCCGAACTGACCGAGGCGATCCTCAACGTCCTCTACCCGCATTACCTCGTGCCAGTGCCCTCGACCGCCGTGGTGCAGTTCGTCCCCGACCCGGCTCGGACCCTCATGAAGGGCGGCTTCACGCTGCCGAGGCACAGCAGGTTGCGGACGCGCGCGGTCTTCGAGCTGCCGTGCAAGTACCGGACCGCCTACCCGCTCACCCTGTGGCCGATCGGCGTGGCGGCGGCCCGCGTCCAGGCTCCGCCCTTCCCGGCGGACTTCCGCCCACCGGCGGGGACGGCGGCCGTGCTGCGCCTCACCCTCGAGGCGCAGGCGACGGCCAAGTTCCGCGACCTGTCGCTCGAGTCCCTGCGGTTCCACCTGCTGGGCGACAACCCGCTGACGACGGCGCTCTACGAGGCGATCCTGAACAACGCGACCCAGGTCGTCTTCCGCAGTACCGACGAGCCGACGAGGCCGACGATCGTCCTCACACCTGCCGAGGCGCTGAAGCCGGTCGGCTTCGGCCCCGACGAGGGGCTGTACCCCTACCCGCCACAATCGTTCATCGGGTATCGCCTGCTGACGGAGTTCTTCGCCTACCCGGCGAAGTTCCTCTTCTTCGACCTCATGAGCCTCTCGCGCGCCTGCAAGGCCGGGTTCGGGCGAACGCTGGAGGTTCTGATCTACCTCTCGCGCTCGTCGCCGACGATCGAGCAGGGCGTGGAGGCGGGGACGTTCCGCCTGGGTTGCTCGCCGGTCGTCAACCTCTTCGACCAGGTGGCCGAGCCGATCGACTTGCACCACGGGCGGTTCGAATACCGCGTCGTGCCGGACGTGGCCCAGCCGATGGGCATGGAGGTGTACTCCGTCGATGAGGTGACGAGTACCGACCCGGCGGCGGGGGTGACGACGACGTATGAGCCGTTCTACTCGTTCAAACACGGCGGGGGGCGGCGCGACCGGCGGGCGTTCTGGTACGGCTCGCGCCGGCCCTCGCTGGCGGAGAACGATCGCGGGACGGACGTGTACTTGAATTTCGTGGACCTCGACTTCGAGCCGCACCGTCCCAGCGCGACGACGGTCCTTGTGCGGACGACGTGCAGCAACCGCGACCTCGCGGGCCACTTGCAGCGGGCCGGGGACCAGCTCCACCTGGAACTCGAGGCGGTCGCCCCGCTCGCCGGCATCCGCTGCGTGCGGACGCCGACGCTGCCGCTACGCCCGCCCCACCGGCGGGGCGCTCACTGGCGACTGCTGTCGCACCTCAACCTCAACCACCTGTCGATCACCGACCCGGTCGAGGGCAAGGCGGCGCTCCAGGAGATCCTTCGGCTCTACGACTTTTCGGACCCCGCCTCGGGGCAACAGATGACGGAGGTCAATCGCCAACTCATCGAGGGGATCCTGGCCGTGTCGAGCCGCCGAGTCCTGGGCCGAGTCGCGGACGCCGCCGCAGGCGGATTCTGTCGCGGAGTCGAGGTGGCCATCCATTTCGACGAGGAGAAATACGTCGGGACAGGCGTATACCTGTTCGCGAGCGTGTTGGAGAGGTTCATTGGGCTATACGCCTCGATGAACTCGTTCACGCAGTTGGTCGCGCGGACGAAAGCAGGCGAGGGGATGCTGAAGAAGTGGCCCCCTCGCGCGGGAGAGCAGGTGTTGGCATGAAAGCGGATACCGTCGCATGGTTTTGGGGGGGCGATGGTTCGGGAAATAGGTAGGGTGGGT
>JANXSH010000057.1 GCA_025356615.1 Planctomycetia bacterium
GATGCAGCGCTCCATCCTCTGCGCCCAACAGATGCTCTTGAGCGAGGTCGTCGATACGAAGACCTGGCTCGGGCGGCTGTGAACCGATATCCTGAAGCCACGGTTCCCCTCGCCCCTGTACTCAGGGGGCGAGGGGAGCAAATGAAACGGAGCCTCGCATCATGACCCCCACCCGCGTCCCCGTCACCGTCCTGACCGGCTTCCTCGGGGCCGGCAAGACGACTCTACTCAACCACATCCTCACGGCCCAGCACGGCAAGCGGATCGCCGTCATCGAGAACGAGTTCGGCGAGGTCGGCGTCGATCAGGATCTCGTCATCCACGCCGAAGAAGAAATCTTTGAGATGAACAACGGCTGCATCTGCTGTACCGTGCGAGGCGACCTCATCCGCATCCTCGGCAACCTCATGAAGCGCCGCGACAAGTTCGACTGCATCTTAATCGAGACGACCGGCCTCGCCGACCCTGGCCCCGTCGCCCAGACGTTCCTCGCCGACGAGGAGATGCGTAAGAAGTTGTGTCTCGACGGCATCGTCACCGTCGTCGATGCCTTCCACATAAGCCAGCACTGGGCGACGAAAGAGGTGCAGGAACAGATCGGCTTCGCCGACGTGATCCTCCTTAACAAGTCCGACCTCGTCACGCCCGCCGACCTCGACGCGCTCGAGGCCCGCATCCGCGCGATGAACACGCAAGCGCAGGTCTACCGCACGAACAAGGCGGTCGTCGATCTCGACAAGATCCTTCATGTCGGCGGGTTCGACCTCCAGCGGGCGCTGGATATCGATCCGCATTTCCTCCAGGAGGACCACGGCCATCACCACCACCACGACGAGGAGGTAACGTCTGTCGGCATCACGACGCCGGGCGACCTCGACCCCGATCGCATCGACGAATGGCTCCGCGAGTTGCTCACGACCCAGGGCGCGGACATCTTCCGCATGAAGGGCGTCCTGTCGCTGAAGGGCGAGGCGGAGCGCCTCGTCTTCCAGGGGGTCCACATGCAGCTCGACATGAATCCCGGAAAGCTCTGGGGCGACGAGCCGCGCGGCAACAAGCTCGTCTTCATCGGACGGCATCTCGACCGCGCGAAACTGAACGAGGGCTTCCGCTCATGCCTGGCGTAGGTCGCTGGCGCGCCCCGCGCGCTCTATCCGTTCGCTGGAAGGCCGAGCTGGCCGACCACGTCATCCGCCTGGCGTGGTCGCCGGATGGCACGCGCCTCGCAGCCGCCGAGGTGTCCGGCCCGGTGACGATCTTCGACATCGCCACCGGGACCGCACAGGTTCGCTTATCGGGCCACGACTTCGGCACGACGGACCTCGCCTGGCACCCCACGGCGGACCTCCTCGCCACCGCCGGGCAGGACGGCCACGCACGCCTCTGGGACACGAAATCCGGCGAACCGAAGGGCGTGTGTCCCGCCGGCGCGGCGTGGGTCGAGCATGTCGCCTGGGCACCGGGGGCCGATCGCCTCGCCGTCGCCGCAGGACGCAAGTTGACGCTGTGGAACGCCGCAGGCCAGCGCGTGCGGGCCTACCCCGACGCGAAGAGTACCATCGCCGACCTGGTCTGGAGTCAGGACGGTCGCAGCTTCACGACCGCAGGCTACGGCGGGTTGATGCTGTGGTCGCCCACCTCCGACACGCCGCGCCACCATTTCGAGCACGAAGGCTCGTGCCTCGCCATCGCCTGGTCGCCGGACGAGAAGTTCGTCGCGGCGGGGAACCAGGACGCGACGATTCATTTCTGGCGACATCCCACCGGCGACGACTCGCAGATGTCCGGCTACTACAGCAAGGTCCGCGAACTCTCGTGGGACCGCACGAGCCGATTCCTCGCCACCGGCGGCGCTCCGGTCGTCACGGTGTGGGACTTCCACGCCGGCCCCGAGGACTCGACGCCCTCGAGCCTGGAGGCTCACGAAGAGACAGTGACACAACTCGAGTTCTCGCCGCTCGGCCCGCTGCTGGCGACGGCGGCGGGGGACGGACAGGTCTTCCTCTGGCTCGTCGATCCGCCACGCGAGAAGCCGATCCTGTCGCACGCCCTCACCGCAGGCATCTCGCAGCTGGCATGGACGCCGGACGGCCGGACGCTCGCCGTCGGGAGCGACGAGGGGGAGGTGGTCGTGTTGTCTGTTTCGTAATTAACGAATCCGGCAGAGGATATTAATCATGATCTGGATCGTCTGTCCGCATTGCAAGAAGCCGTCAGAAGTCGATGAACGCACCACCGGGGGCGTCGTTCCCTGTCCGAAGTGTGGCCTGGGGCTTCAATTGCCGACGGTCGCGCCGCCATCGATCGCGGTATCGCCTGCGGCGAGTTCCATCGCCATTCCTGACGAAGACGAGGCGACGATGCGGGTCGAACTGCCCGACGCCTTCTTCGCGGGCACCGAAGCACTGGGCCGACCTCGCTTCCGGGTCGAAAGCGGATTCCAGATGAAGGGAGCGGATACGCCAGGAACCTGGTTTCTGCTCCTCGGCCTTGCAGCCGTGGCCCTCGGCCTCTTCAGTGTCTTTCGTATCAAAGACTACTTCGTCGACCGCAAGGAGCATTTCGCCCCTGGCGCGGGATTCCCCTTGCTCAACCTGTTCGCCGTCGTCGTGGGTTTGCCGGGCGGCCTATGGCTGTGTCGGGCGGGAGTGCGAGTCTACCTCGAGATCCGTCGCGAAGAGAAGACCTACGCCGTGGTATGGACCGAGGGCTTCGTCCACTACGACGGGCGGCGGTTCATCCTGTGGCGCTGGGCCGACATCGCCGCCCTGAACATGCAGGCCATCGACCAGCGGACGCTCGTCGTGTTCGTCGTCCTGGTCACGGAGACGAGCCGACAGTTCACGAAATACTACCGACTCCGGCACCGCGACGGCACCGCATACCAGTTCTGGAGCACGCAAGGCTCGCGCGCCGCGCAGTTCGGCTTTCAGGTCGAGCAGGAGACGCACCGGTTGATGTGGCCTGACGCCGTGACGCGCTTGAACGCGGGGCAACCCGTGCGGTTCGACCCGTTCGAGATTCGGCCGACCGGCCTCGTCTACCGCGAGCAGTTCACCTCGTGGGATCGCATCGAGTCGGCACGCTTCGAGAAAGGCAGTCTGAGGCTCGACGGCATGGGACCAGACCGGGGCAAGGTGACGGTCCTCTTGAAGAAGATCGACAATCACCACGTTTTCTTGGCGCTGCTGAAACAGAAGGTGGGCTTCGAGGACGAGGACTAAGTGGTCCATTTATTTACGAATGGCCTTGTCGAACTCGTTGGGTGCGCCGGTCTTCGGATCGAACGCGGGGGCCAAAGGCAGGATACACGCAGGACCATCGGTTCGGTTCACGTTCAGCGGCTTCAGTTGGACATCCGTCAACTTCGTGTGATCCACACAGTACACATGGCCCGTGATCGCCATCGTCCTCGCCCTCGCCTTGGGGAAGCCGGACCAACAAAAGGCGTCGTTGAAGAAATTCAACGGCAGGAGTTGCAAGCGCGGTACTATCGACCCTCGGCGAGTCGGCGAGTAGACCAATGCTGGACAGCTCCGCGATCGGGACGACGATGTTCAGGAGCGAGTTGGTCGCGTGGCGACTTCTCGCAGTCCCCCTACACTACTATCAATCTGTTTATATTTTCGACCCCTTCACGAAAACGCCCTCGACACCCATCACCCCACGCACACTTCGATTGATACGGCTCGAGGATCGCCACGCGACCAACTCGCTCCTGAACATCGTCGTCCCGATCGCGGAGCTGTCC
>JANXSH010000065.1 GCA_025356615.1 Planctomycetia bacterium
TGACAGCTACACGGCGGGGGGCGGGCCTAACACGAATCCCTTCGTGTTCAGGCCGTTCTTCGACACCAACGCGGGCTTGCCGGGCCAGGAACTCGTCTCCGGTCGTGGCATCTTTCAGGGCACCGTCGATGTGGTTCGCAAGAGTACCTTGTGGGGCTACGACATCAACCTTCGTCGGAACCTGTGTTCCAACGATTGCTTCACGATGGACCTCCTGTTCGGGTTCCGCCAAGTGGGCCTCGACGAGAGCCTGAGCATCACGGAGAATCTGCTCCAGACGGCACCCTTCATGGGTTTCCCCGCCGGGACGGGATTCGTGGTCAACGACAAGTTCTCGACGAGCAATCGATTCTACGGTAGTCAGGTCGGCCTGGCGGGCGGGTGGATCCTCGGCGACTGGTCGCTGAATTTCAACGGCAAAGTCGCCATCGGTGTCACGAACCAGACCGTAGACATTACCGGAAGGACATCGGTCACCCAGGCCGGCGTCACGCAGACCCTCCCAGGCGGGTTGCTCACCCAGCAGGGGACCAACATCGGCCACTACACCCGAAAGACGTTCGGTGTGATTCCCGAGGCTGGCATGACCCTGGGGTACAACATCACGGACTGGTGGAAGGTCACCGCCGGCTACAACTTCCTGTACTGGAACGATGTCGCTCGCCCCGGCGACCAGATCAACCAGAATGTCAACCGGACGCTGCTCCCCTTCCGCGGCAACCCGAGTCCGATCGGGGGTGCTCAGCCGAGTTACCTGGGTCGGACCTCGGACTTCTACGCCCACGGTCTGACCTTCGGAATGGAGTTCAAATTCTAAGGTCGTGATCGTCCGTGTCCCCCTCCTCCCCGAGACGCCATCGGGGAGGGAGAGGACGAATCGACCGAGTCTACGAGTTTCGGCAAGGCCGGCTGGCTGGGCCATCTCCACAGCCAGGGAGCGCAGGACGCCTCCGCGAAAACTTCACCAGGATGGAGTAACGATGTTCGACGCCAGTAACAAAAACCCTCGATCGGGTGGGTTCCTCTCAGCAGGCAGGGCACGCAAGCTGCTCCAGTTGGAGAAACTCGAAGACCGAGCCGTCCCCGCCGTCATCGGCGGCTTCGTGTACCAGGATCTCAACTTCAACGGCCTGTTCGAATCGACCGAGCCGGGGATCGGCAACACTCATGTGGCGCTCACGGACGCCTCCAACAACGTCATCGCGACGACGACCTCTAATAGCGCTGGCCAGTACCAGTTCACGGAGCGGAACGTCACCTCGACCACCCCTGCGACGAGCAGCTACTCGGTCGACTTCGCCCTCGCACCGACCGACTCGGCGAACACAGGGACGCTGGCCCAGTTCGACCCCTCGCTGGGCACGCTCACCTCGGTGGACCTGATCGCGATGGGGTCCACCTCGACGCACACCATCATCGAGAACATGGACGCCTCGTCCACCTCGATCCATACGAACATCAATGCCGACATCAAATTCAATGTCGGCGGTGCGACCCTCGAGGCGACCCCCTCGACGACGGTGAACGCCACGGCGGCGGGCTTCGACGGGCAGGCTGACCTCAAGGGCGCTTCGGCCCACGACTTCGGCACGGTCCCCCTCACCGGCAGCTTCACCACCGCGACGCTGACGGATGCGGCTTCCCTCGCCTCGTTCACCGGCACCGGCACCGTGCCGGTCTCCCAGCAGGCGACCGCCACCGCCTGCACTTGCGGCTCCGGCAATTTCCTGGCGATGGTCAAAACGCAGGCCTCGGGAAACGTCAAGGTGGTGTACCACTACACCCCGAGCAACGTCATCGGCCCCGGCCAGTATAAAGTCGTCGAGACGCAGCCCGTCGGATTCACCGACGGCTTCGACACCGCCGACAATATCACGCCTCTGCCGGGCAGTAACCACACCGACACGATCAGCGTGACGGTCAACTCCGCGACCGATCAGTCGGTGAGCAACAACTTCGGCGAGACCCTGAACTCGACCCCGCCTCCTCCTCCGAGTACGGACCCCCCTGGCCCCCCCCCCCCAGGCAACATGCCTAGCAAGGATCTCTTCATCTTCTACGATATGTGATCCTCGAACCGGGCCGCGACCTGAT
>JANXSH010000117.1 GCA_025356615.1 Planctomycetia bacterium
AGAACATCCTCCTGCTCTCCGGCTTCGGCAAGGACGAGCCGAAGCTCACGGTGTTGACGGTGTAGTCGAGCGTGAAGTGTCAACGCCCTGGACGACTCGTTACTACTTCTACTGTAACGGATCCTATCTAAGTAGCGCCAGACCTCACCCCCCCAGCCCCCCTCTCCTGCAAGGAGAGGGGGGAGCAAGACCGGCTCGTAGGAGCCGCGACGCTCACAGACACGCCTCCGGCTCCCCCTCTTCTTGCAGGAGAGGGGGCTGGGGGGTGAGGTCTTCGCAGGGATGTACTCGGACCCCTTCTTTGCCCATGTACTATTTCAGGAGACGGCCCCTCTCGCACCCTGGCTATCCGTTACAGTAGAACTAACCGGAGTCGGTCCACTACAATGATGCCTGGCAGGCTTGCTCCCGTCACTTCAGTGGCCGACACGAGGAATGACGTGCAGGTCGCCCCTTTTCAAGCCTAACGCTTGTTCACATTGCCGGGCGAAATGCGGCATCGGCAGATGCGGCGCTCCAGGCAAGCCGCCCCGCCTTTGCCGATCGCATAGGCTCCCGCTTAAGCTCCGTGCCCGGATTCGGCCATCTCGACTGATGCCGGCCGCCTATCATCGAGTAGCATCCATCTCTCACTCGATGAGGGCCATGTATGAAGATCCGAGGCTCCTTCGCCCCCTTTGTCCTCCTGTCCGCGACGGTGGTCGGTTGCGCCTCGACGCGCGACCAGCGCCCCGCCGCGTCCATAACGCTGGGAACGCCCCGCGCCCCCGTCAGCGCGGTCGTCTTCTGTGCCGATGGTGCGGGCGGGTTCGGGGGCACTTCGGCGGCCTTGCGCGAAAACCTCGGCGAGAAGTCTCGCGTCCGGGTCGAACTCTTCGACTGGTCGCATGGCAAGTGGCGGATGCTGTCCGACCACCTTCACCACGGCAATATCGTGAGACAAGGCCAGCGCCTGGCGCGTGAGGTCCAAGCCTTGAAGGCTCGCCAGCCCGACGTATCGATTTACCTCGTCGGACACAGCGCCGGCAGCGCCGTCGTCCTCGCCGCCGCCGAGTCGGTCCCGCCCGGCGTCGTCGATCGGGTCGTCTTGCTCGCGCCGTCGGTGTCCTCGTACTACGACTTGCGACCGGCCCTGTCGCGCTCCCGGCTCGGGATCGACGCCTTCATCAGCAAATCGGACTGGTGGATCCTGGGAGTGAACATGCGCCTGTTCGGCACGACCGACGGGCGCTGGACGACGACCTCCGGGCGGGTCGGCTTCCAGCCCGTCGGTCGGGAGCCACGCGACATCGCGCTCTACACTGGGTTGCGTCAGCACGCCTGGGATCCCACCCAAGCGTCCACGGGCCACAAGGGCGGACACTACGGCAGTTTCGAGGACGGCTATCTCCGGGCCTATGTGTTGCCGCTGCTGACCCCGCGAAAGTGATCACTCGCGCGGCTCCCACCCGCACAGCACCCGGAACCCCAGGTCGGAGTCGCGGTGTTCCGGCACGAAACTGCTGCGGTCGGCCGACCGGACACGCCGTGTCTCGAGGTGATACGTCCCACCCCGGACGTTGCGCCGTTCGCCCGTGGCGGGGCCGGGCGGATCGTCGGGCGGGTTGTTCGTGTAGGCTTCGGTGTCGTACCAGTCGCCGCACCACTCCCAGACGTTGCCGATCATGTCGTACAGGCCGAAGCCGTTGGGCGGATACCTGCCCACGCGACTCGTTCGCCGGGCGGAGCGGCTGCGGGGCTTGCCCCGGAAGTTCGCGAACTTCGGCTTCATCTCCTTGCCGAAGATGAAGGGGCTGCATTGTGCCGCCGCGCCTCGGCAGGCATATTCCCACTCCACTTCCGTCGGGAGGCGGTAGTTCCGCCGCGCCTTTTGCTCCTCGGGCAACGCGCTCAGGGCACGACAGAACGCCATCGCGTCGTTCCAGTTCACCCTCTCGACGGGGTGCCGACTGGTGTCGATTCGCTCGACGAGCGCCGCCTGGTCGCCCTTGGCACTGAAGGCACTGGGATTGACCTTCATGACCGCCTCGTATTGACCCTGCGTGACTGGAAAGACTCCCAGGTAGAACGGCTTCGTGAGTCGGATCAATCGGCGCGGCCCCTCGTCGTCGTACCGGCCCTCTTCGTTGGGAGGCGAGCCGAGCCAGAACGACCCCGGTGGGATCAGCGCCAGTTTCATCCCTACGCTGTTGACCCGCACGGGCACGACAGGGCGAACCCCCGCGATCAGCTGTGCCTGGACCTGGGCCTCGGCCGGCTCGCGGTCGTCCTCGCTCATGGATCTCAGGGCGCGGAGCTTGCGTGTCAACTCGGCCTGATCGTCTCGCCCTTGCTCCTCGAGGAGGTCGGAGAGGACGAGCCAGGTCGTTTCGTCGTTGGGGTCGTCATGCAGTGCCGCGAGGAGGGCGGCTTCGTCGTTCATCGTCGCCTCCTGACTTCGAGATGACACGGTGACACGGTGACAAGGTGACAAGGCGTTGATACTCTCCATTCACCGTGTCACCGTGTCACCGTGTCACCCGCCATCATAGGGGACACCGCTCCAGCACCCGATACCCTGCCGACACCATGCCGAGTCGCTCATAGGTCGCCATCGCCTGGGCATTATGGTCTTCGACGTAGAGGCGGATCCCGACCACGTCCCCCGCTCGAATGCCCTCGCGGATCACCTCATCGAACAGCGCCCGGAAGACGCCGGCCCGGCGGAAGTCGGCCCGGACGTAGACGCTCTGGATCCACCACAGCCAGCCGTTGCGCCAGTCGCTCCACTCGGTGGTAATCATCAATTGGCCGACGACTTCGCCGCCGGACTCGGCGACGAAGTAGGTTCCGCGCGCCGGGTCGCCCAGAACGGCTGACACCCCCGCCGTCAGGGTCGGCACGTCCAGCGTCTTGCCCTCGCTCTCCCGCGCGAGGCGCTGGTTGAACTCGGCGACGATGGCGGTATCGGTGGGAACGCCTCGGCGAAGGGTCAGGGACATAGTTGCCTCACGGAGTCGGAGATCATATTACGATTGTAGCATGAGAGCGAGACGAGGAAGAGGCCGATGGACCTACGCACCTATATCCGCGATATACCGAATTTTCCCAAGCTCGGCATTTTATTCCGGGATATCACGCCGCTGTTGAGCAGCCCCAAGGCGTTTCATTACGCCATCGACAAGCTCTGCGCGCCGTTCACCGGCGTGCCGATCGACGCCATCGCCGCCGCCGAGGCGCGGGGCTTCCTCTTCGCGGCCCCGATGGCCCTGGCCCTCGAATGCCCGCTGATTCCCTTGCGAAAGCCGGGCAAACTGCCTTTAGAGACGATCTCGGACCGCTACGACCTCGAATACGGCACGGCCGAGCTGCACATGCACGCCGACGCCATCAAGCCGGGCGCGCGGGTATTGCTCGTCGATGATGTCCTCGCCACTGGCGGGACGATGAAAGCCGGTTGTGCCCTCATCCAGAAGGCCGGCGGCATCGTCGCCGCCTGCGCCTTCCTCATGGAGTTAGACTTCCTCGAAGGCCGAAAACGCCTCGAACCTGTTCAGGTCTTCAGCGTCCTGCGGTATTGAGGAGACGACGCCCCGCTCGGATGGTGGCCGTGAGCCAGGGTTGTTTGTACACGGAGTCGGTCCGATGATTTTACTTACCTGCCCGAAGTGTCGCTTTTCGATGAAGTTACCGGAACACAGGGT
>JANXSH010000120.1 GCA_025356615.1 Planctomycetia bacterium
AGATCGAGGTCGACATCGACTGCACCTCCCTGTATTCGGACGACAAGAAACTGACCAACCACCTGAAGGCCCCGGACTTCTTCGCCGTCAAGGACCACCCCAAGGCGAAATTCGTCAGCACGAAGGTGGCGAAGGCGGACAAGGGGTACGTCGTCACGGGCGATCTGACCTTGCTCGGCAAGAAGAAGGAAGTGAGTTTCCCCGCCGAGATCACCACCGGCGACACGCTCACCATCAAGGGAACCTTCGAGATCGACCGCACGGACTTCGGGATGGCCTACGGCAAGGGAATCGTCAGTAACAAGGTTTCCATCCGAGTGAAGGTGGACGCGAAGAAGTAATCGACGCCGTCGGGGAATGAAATGCCATCGCTCCCGCCGATCGATCTGGTGATCGAGACCCTTTCGTTGGGCTTGTTACTCCCCTTCGTCGTGGCGGGGGCGGGGCTATTCACGGCCACGCGGATCCTGAAGCGGGGAGGCCCGATCGGGGCCGTCCTCGCGGTCGTGGCCGGCTTCGCGGTGGCGAACCACTTTCGGCCCGCGCTCGAGTATCGTCTCGACTCAGAACGCCCCCTGGCCGAAGAGATCCGTCACGCGGTGGGCGGTGGTGTGGACCTTTCCGAGGAGCCGGCCCCTCACCCGCCCGCGCGATACTGGTTCCCGTGGGCGGCGCTCGTCGCCTCGACGGTCGGTGTGGTCGCTCGCGTGCCGCGTGTCCCGCTCGTCGTCGGATGGACGATGCGTGGCTTGGTCGCCGTCTTGGTCGCGCGCATCATCGTCCCGCCGAGCCTGCGCGCGGAGTCAGCCTGGCTGTGGCCCGCGTTCGCTGCCGTCGTGTCGGCGGGATGGGCGTTGCTCGATTGGTTTGGCGAAGATTCGCCTGGCTGGATGGCGTTCGGTCTCGGCATGGTGTTCGCGGCCGGCGGTGTGGTCCTCATCCACGCTCAATCGGCCCGGCTCACGGACCTCGCCCTCTTCATGGCCGGGAGCTGGTTCGGCGTGGCCCTGGCCGCGTGGTGGACAGGGGCCGACGTGCGAAGCGCGGCCCCGATCGCGGCGGTGTCGCTTCCCGCGCTGATGCTGGTCGGCCAGCAATCGACGTTTAGCGACGTTCCGCTCCTGAGCTTCGCGCTCGTCGCGCTCGCCCCTCTCGGCCTGGCTCCGCTCCTGCTGCCGGCCTTGCGTCGGTGCAGAGGAGTTGTGGGGCTGGTGTTGTTGCTGCTCGCATCGGGGGTCGCGGTCGTCCTTGCGGTCTGCGCCGAACCGCTGTCGTTCGATTAGAGGACCGGATCCGATATCATCCCCAATTCGTTTACCTGCGACACGCCGCAGAGCGCCCTGGTCGCGGCCCGCTTCAAGTCGCGGCTAAATTCAATACTGTTGAACGAAGGAGGTAAGGTAAGCCCTCGCTTCGCTCGACCCACCCGACGAGCGAGTACGAGAGAGCGGTGAAGGGGTGAGAGGCTCTCGCGGCAAAATTTCTCTCCCGCCCCTTGTCCCGTCGCATCGGCCCTACCTATACTTGAAGTGGAGGGAATGAACCCCCTCCAACCACTGATGACCTGGGAGATTCGTAGGATCCGAAACTGGATGGGCGACGGTTTCGAGTTCCATCTCCCAGGTCACTTTTTTTTCCCTCCCTCACTTCCCTGATCTCTACACCAGCGAATGGCATGGCCGCGACGAAGCCCACATGAAAATCAAGCAATCCCCCGACGATTTCCGGGTCGAGGAAGTAACCAACATCATCCCCAGTGATGTCGGCTCGTTCGCATTCTATCGTCTCGAAAAAACCGGCTGGACCACCCCGGACGCCCTCCAGATCGTGTGTAAGCGCCTGAAGATCGACCTGCGCAGGGTGTCCTACGCCGGCCTCAAGGATCGTCACGCCCACACGCGCCAATACCTCACGATCCACAACGGCCCGCCGCGCGGCATGGACCAGGAGGCCATCCGCCTCGACTACCTCGGTCGGGTCAGCACGGCCTACACCTCGGTCGGCATCCGCTGCAACCAGTTCGGGATCACCGTCCGCGACATCGACGAGGCGCGGACTTCGGAGATCGAGCGCCGCCTCGAGGTCGTCTCCCGCCTCGGCGTGCCGAACTACTTCGACGACCAGCGGTTCGGCTCGGTCGCCGGGGGCGAGTTCATCGCAGCCCACCTCGTGCGGGGCCGATTCGAGGAAGCGCTCCGCCTCGCGCTGACCGCGCCTTATGCCTTCGACCGCGCGGAGCAGAAGCACGAGAAGCAGATCCTCCGCGATCACTGGGGCGAATGGGCCGCGTGTACCGCCGCACTGCCGCGCGGGCACGCCTGGGGCGTCGTCGAGTACCTCCGCATCCGCAACGGCGATTTCCGGGGCGCGGTCGCCCGCTTGCGGCCCGAGTTACGCGGCCTCTATCTCTCCGCGTACCAGAGCCATCTGTGGAACCGCACGCTCGCACGCTGGCTGGACAAGCACGCGACCGGGTCACTCCGCCGGATTATGCTGCGCCTCGGTGAGGTGCCGTTGGCGGAACACCTCTCCGACGCGACGTTCGAGCAGTTGTCCGCCCTCCACATTCCGCTCGCCACGTCGCGCTGGAAGCCCGAAGTGGGAGATGCACGCCTGCCACTCGTCGAGGCCATCCTCGCCGAAGACGGGCTGACCCTGCGCGACATGCAAGTGCGCGGCGTGCGCGAGCTGTTCTTCTCGCGCGGCGATCGGCCCGCGCTGGCTCGGGTCGAGGCGCTCACCCCCGCCTGGGCCGACGACGAGCGCCACCCCGGCAGGCGAAAGCTCGCCCTGTCGTTCCGCCTACCGCGCGGCAGTTACGCGACGCTGGTCGTCAAGGCGATCATGGAGTGAATCTCACTCCAGCGGCAACACCTTGGGCCGGTCCGTGTTCTTGCTCGCGCGGTACAGCGGCATGGCGTCGGGGATCCAACCCGTCAAGTCGCGGATGCGCGTCTCATGGCTGGGGTGGGTCGAGAGGAACTCCGGCTGGCTACTTCCTTTCGACTGGGCCTTCATGCGCTCCCAGAACTTGACCGTCTCGGCGGGGTCGTAGCCCGCCGTCGCCATGAGCAATAGGCCCATGTGGTCGGCCTCCGTCTCGTGCGTTCGGCCGTAGGACGTGATGCCGAACTTCGCCCCGGCGTTGAGGATGGTCATGACGCGCTCCTTGTCTCCCTGACTCCCGCCGAAGCCCGCGCCTGCCGCCGCCACCCCGATCTGGGCCAGTTTCGCTTGCGACATGCGCTCCGCCCCGTGCTGACCGAGCGCGTGGGAGAGTTCGTGCCCCATCACGGTCGCCAGCCCCGCGTCGGTCTTGCAGACGGGCAGGATCCCGGTATACACGACCATCTTGCCACCGGGTAGACAGAAGGCGTTGACCTCGCGGGAGTCGAGGACGCGAACGTCCCACTCGTACTTTCGTTCGGGAATCTTGACCATACGAAGGAATTCGGGGTTCTTCGTCGCCGCGACCAGACGGTCGGTCACCTCCTTGACGGCGATGACGATCTTGCCCCGATCCACGACTTTGGATTTGGGGTCGCTCAATACCTCCTGATAGGCCTGCTTGCCGAGATCGACCTGCTCGGTGTCGCTCATCTCCACGATCTGCTTCCGCCCGAAGGGGCCGGACTGGCACCCCTTGATGGCGAAGAAGCCGATCGCGACCGCCCCCATGACGATGGCGATCAAGAACTGCATCAATCGTTGCCCAGGAGCGAACTCGGTCTGCCCGTCCATCAGTCGTTTCTCCTCACCCACCATCCGCGTCGCGCGGCTCATCGAGGAGGGCATTCTATCTGGAAACAGGCCGAATGGCCGGTGGATGTCGGAGCGTACAACGAGTGGGGCAAATCGTTCGGGAACGCGACGAGGCGCATTCGCCTGTATGCAAGGCCCGTTGTCGGCGCTAGAGCAAGGACTCCGATCGCGTGCCCCGTTCGAGCGAGACAGGGCTTCCTATCCGTGCGATTCCGATTCGGCATCTGACCAACTCACTTCGGTAGGGGCTTGGCGGCCAACTGCTTGCGCTTCTGATCGGTGGCCGCTAACTCCCCGAAACGCAAATTCAGAATCTGTAGTTCGTAGAGTTTGTCGTAAGCCTTCAGCAGTTCGTCGCGCAAGACAACGCTGGGAGGCGATTGGGCCAAGACAACTTCTCGCCTCTCACTCTCTCGCTTCACTTCCTCCAAAGCCTTCTCGAACTGCCCGCGTTTGCCAAGGAGCTTGCCGAGGAGGTTGTGGTTGTCAGCGAGCATCCGCTCGAGGTTGGTGTTCATCGGCGTGGTGACGGGGAACTTGGCAGCGACAGCTTGCAGCTTTCGGAAGCACTCCTCCGCCTTACCCGGCTCATCGTTCACATAATAGTTGCCGAGGTGGTTCCACGATTGGACCAGTTGTTCTTGCGCCCAGGGACTCATGGGTTTTTCGGTATACGATCTCTCCCAACGGGAATGAGCGCGCTGGAACATCTCCAGCGCCTTCGGCATTTTGCCCTTGTCAGCCCACGAGATGGCCAGGTTCGTATAAGCCATTGCTTCACTGGAGAGGTCCGGCGGGGTGAGACTCTGGGCAATCTCGAGGAATCGCACGAGAGTGGCTTCTGATTCAGTGGGGCGGCTGAGTTTACCGTAGATCATGCTGAGCAGATTCAGGGCCATGCCGAGTCGTCGGCGCAAGTCTTGGTCCGAAGGACGGGCTTCGACCAGAGTCTCGAGGAAGCGAACCGCATCCTGAGCCAACGGCAATGCTTCTGCTGGCTGGTTCATCTCCCGCAGGGTGAGGGCGAGGTTGTGATGGACTTTGGCATCTTCTTGCAACAATTCCGGGTCTTCGCCGTGAAGCTCCGCCACCCTCCGATAGTGTTTGATAGCCTTTTGAAGTAGATCCCTTCGCAAAGGCTCGAAGCCTGCTTTGCGCAAGCCCTCATGGTTGGCGATGGTGGCCAGCGAATCGCTCACGGCCAGTCGCGTCTGACGCGCGGATTCCTTGGCGATGCCCTCCTGCCGTTGTGACTCTTCCATATGCTGTTGTGACTCTTCCAGCGCTGCACGCGCCCGGACGAGTCCGACGCCTGTACCGATCACACCAATCACAAGGGTGAAGAACACGACGACGACCGCCGCGACCAGTCCCCGATTTCGTCGGGCGAACTTGCTCAGGAGGTAGAGGCTGCTGAACGGGCGTGCCTTGATCGGCTCGTTTCGCAGGTAGTGGCGGAGGTCCGTGGCAACCTCCGACGCCGAGGCATAGCGCGCGGCCTTGTCCCTGGACAAGGCTTTGGCGACGATCGTATCCAGGTCGCCGCGATAGGCGCGGTTCACCGAACTCAGGGCGGGAGCGTCGGCTTTGGAAATCTGGAGAATCGCTTCCGGCAGGCTCATGCCTTCGAGGCGGTGAGGCAGGCGACCCGCGAGGAGTTGGAAGCACAGGACTCCCAGGGCGTAAACATCCGTCCGCGTGTCGATCTCTTCGGGCCGTCCCGAGACTTGTTCGGGACTCATGTAGGCCAGCGTGCCGAGGATGCGCCCGGCCTCGGTCTCGGCGGTCGTCGCCTGGAGTTCCGGGTTGGTGACGCGGGCGATGCCGAAATCGAGGATCTTGGGCTGCCCTCTAGCATCGATGAGGATATTGCTGGGCTTGATGTCGCGGTGGATCACCATTCGTTGGTGGGCGTATTGGATCGCGTCACAGATGGTCGCGACCATCTCGAGCCGCCGGGGGGTCGAGACATCGGGGCGTTGACAGGCGCGGTCGATCGGCTCCCCCTCGATGAACTCCATGACGAGGTAGGGTTGGCCGTCCGAAGTGGTGTCGGCGTGTAACAAGGCGGCGATGTTGGTGTGCTTCAGTCCGGCGAGGATCTGGCGTTCCGTGCGGAATCGGCGGGCGACCTCGGCGCAATCGCGATCGGGTCGGATGATCTTGATCGCGACGACCTGGCGGAAATCGCCTTCGACGCGCTCGGCCCGATAGACGCTACCCATGCCGCCCTGGCCGATGATTTGACGAATCGCGTAGGGGCCGATACGCCGGCTAATCGCGCGTTCCAAGTCCGGCTCGGGAGCCAACGGGGCGGTCGTTTCGGAACCGAGGGTCCCCAGAAAGCCACGCGCGCGGGCGTCGTCGTCTGCCGCGAGCATCGCTTCGGCTTCGGCCCGCATGCTCGAGTCGGGGCAGGCTCGTCGTAGGAATTCGGCCCGCAACGGAGGCGGTTGCGCGTCCGCATCGTCGCACAACTGGCAGAGCTGCTGGTAGCGATCGGGCGACATTTCAACCAAGCTCCTGAATGTATCGCGCGAGGAAACGACGCGCTCGGGTCAATTCTTTTTCGACGGTGGACTCCGACAGGCCGAGGAGTTCGGCCACCTGCGGGACTGTTTGTTCCCCGAAGAAACGCAGCTCGACGATGTGCGCCTGCCGGGGGGCGAGAGCAGCCAGTTCTTCGAGGGCCAGATGCAGCGAAAGCACCTGGCCGTTCTGTTTCTCGAATCGGTCGAGGTAATCGTCGAGCGGCACCCGGTGATACTCACCGCCGCGTTTCTGCGCCTTATGCGCTCTGGCGTGATCGAAGAGCACATTGCTCATGACGTGGGCAAAAGCGGCGACCAGTTCGGAGCGGTTGCTGATAGCGCTCGGGAACTCCGCCTTGAACAACCGCAGATAGGCTTCGCTCACCAGAGCGGTCGGCTGCAAGGTGTGGTCGGGCCTTTCCTGGTGCATGAGGCACCCGGCAATGCGGCGCAACTCGCCGGAGACGACGAGAAAGAGTTGATTGCGGGCGTCGGAGTCGCCCGCGCGAATCGCGCCCAGTAGGGTTGTGACCTCGGCTTGCTGGTCGGTGGTCATGGAAAAATCGCTGAGGGGGAGAAAAAGTACGGGGTTCACGGGACATTCTCGCATGTAGGTATGAGGCCGGCAAGGGGAGGCGCTAATCGATCCATCCAGTTGATGATCGGCGCGGACGAACCCTGTCCCTGGCGAATGGGGCATCGTTGGGCTTACGAACACCAGGGTCGTCGATTCGTGAAACCAACGAGGTCATTCACTTCGCACTGATGATGGGAGTGGTCGGGTACGTTTCGTGAAACCAAACCAGCCGGTAGATGATCGGCGCGGACCAACGACCCAGTCGATCCCAGTTCGTCCCATTTCTCACACTCGAGGAGGATACGATGCTAATGCGGTTGCTTATGTCAGTCCTCGGCTCCCGTCCGTCCCACAGGGGCGAGAAGCCGGTGCGCGGGTCCGTGACGCCCCAGCGGCGGACCCGTCGATTGTCTCTCGAATCGCTCGAGGCACGCGAGGTGCCGGCCCACTTCGTCATCCAAAACCCCGGCTCGATGTTCGCTCAGGTCAGTGACATGGGGTTGACCCATTCCAACGTCTGGCACGCATCGGCCCCCTACACGGCCCAGCTGAACCGCCTCCAGCGTAGCGCCCCGGATGTCGTCGAGGCCGGCTTCTCGGGGAATGGTGGCGAGTTGACCACCTTCGTTCACCTCGGGATCCCCAAAGCGGGCACCACTCCGGTGGCCTCGGTCGTCTCCCGACCCTCCCTCACCCCAGGGGGCGCGGGCACGCTGACCTACGAACTCGTCGCCGACAAGGGGGACCGGGTCGGCCATCCTGTCGTCGTGGACCTTCGCCCCGTCATCACCGGAAATACTGCGGGGGCCAAGAGTTCCGTGCATGTCAGCTTCGTAGTGTTCTCCGGTGGCAGGGAAGTGTATCGATACGACCAGACCGTGAGCGGAGCCGCCAAGCACCTCGGTGCCGCCCCCGCATGCAAGTTCACCTCGGCCATCGGTGCGTCGTTCCAAATTTGTATTTCCGTCTCCGCCGTCGGCGGCGGCGATCGGGGCGACCTGCGGGCGCAGGTGGCGATCGGGCCGATTTATTCGGCACGCTGACGGACCATGAGCATTTTCCGGCGGGCGTGCAGAGATCAGTGAACGATGACACACAACGTGGGATGCCCTGCCCTCGAGGCGAGGAGGGCTTCACGCGGGTGATCTACGCAGAGCAGGGTAGATCACTGCGTGAAGCCCTCCTCGAGAGCGCTGCATCCGAGTAGTTCCTTCCCTTTTGGATAATCAACAAAGGAGCGAAAGAGATGTCGGCGGAGTTTCGGCGGAAATGCCGTCGGTGCGGCAAAGTGTGGCACTCCTTGTGTTCCCGTGAGGAGCAGTTGGTGGCCAACAGTAAGGCGGGTTTTTGTGGATTCTGTTTCGACCTGTTAGACTCGAACGAACACAAAGCTGCTGTCGAAATCCGCGAGGGGCAACGCAACAGCGCCCATAGCGAACTGTTCCGACTGCACCAGTGTCCCGAGTGTTCATCGACGAGCTACGATCAAGAAGTTCTCGAGGACTGAGGGCACGATGGGTGAAATCGCGGCTCTCGCGGTCGAGCTACTATGGTGTCGTTGGCTGCGCGGTATCGTGAATCGCCGGTACAATATTCTCTGTCGATTCGAGCCATCCTGCTCGACCTACTCCGCTGCGTGCTTTCGCAAGTACGGCATTTTCACAGGCGGACACAGAACATGGGATCGCATCCGTCGATGCAATTCGAGGAATACGGACTCCTGTATCGACCCTCCATGAGGGAGAAGGGGCCGTGAGGGCCGTCATTCCCGGAATGGACGGCGCGATGACCCGCGACACACACCGACCTCGAGAAACGCTCGATGCCGCTCGATTCTCCTCTTGACATCTCCCCCTCCGCGTCGTATCGTCCCGCCCCTCCAATCGTTTTTGTTCGATCCACAAGGGCCGATGGCTGGCCTTGGCACTCGGGGCCAGGGCGGATCCCATCTGTCGGGTCTTCGGCCGTTGCTGGAAGGGGTGTTGCCATGCGCCATTCGGAATCGATTTCACGCTCGCCCGTCATCGAGAAAAGCTCGCCCCTATGGCTACTCGGTGCCGTCGGTGCCCTCGCGCTCGTCCTCGCGGGTTGTAGCCTGCCCACCTTGACTCGCGGTCAGTCGGAGGACGAGGCGGAGCGCGACCGGTACGACATCGCCACCATCGGCGAACGCAGCACGGTCGCCAACGCCGAGCCGACCTCACTGGGCGGGGTCGGCCTCGTCGAAGGGTTGGAGGGTACGGGCGGCGACTGTAGCCCGGACGGCTACCGGATCATGCTGGCCAACGAACTCCGCCGTGAGCGTCGGAACGACAACGTCAACGAGCTCTTGCGCTCCCCCGACTGCGCCCTGGTCATCATCGAGGCGTCGATGCAGCCGGGCGCGTGCAAGGACGATCGCATCGACGTGCAGGTCAAATTACCCCCCGGCAGCAAGGCGACGAGCCTGCGCGGCGGGAAGCTGCGGAGGTGTTACCTCTTCAACTACGACTTCGAGCGCAACCTCCGCGCCGACCACCAGGGCGGCCATAACATGGTCAAGGGCCACGAGCTCGCCCAGGCCCAAGGCCCGGTCCTCGTGAGCCTCGGCGACGGCGACGAGTCGGCCCGCGTGAAGATGGGCCGCATCTGGGGCGGGGCGAAGTTGCTCCGCGACAACCCGATGGCGCTGGCGATGAACCTCGACAGCCAGCGTGCCGCCCTTACGAGCCTGATCTCGGACCGGGTCAACTCCACCTTCCAGGCCAACCTCCGCGACCCGATGCAGCCGAAGATCGCCTCCACCGGCGACAAGCAGTCCGTCGCCATCCGCGTCCCGGCCCAGTACCGCCTCAACATGCCGCGCTTCCTCCGCGTCGTCCGCTTCATTCCGCTCTCCGAGGCGACCAACGTCCCCGCGAAGAACAGCGACGACAAGCGCACCTATTCCCAGGTGATAGCGGACGACTTGCTCGACCCGACCAGGACCGTCATCGCCGCCCTGCGTCTCGAGGCGATGGGGCAGAAGAGCATCCCGCCCCTGGAAGCCGGCCTGAAGAGCCAACACCCGTTGGTGCGATTCTGTAGCGCCGAAGCGCTCGCCTACCTCGGCAACCCTCGCTGTAGCGAGACGCTCGCTGCGGCGGCGAAATCGCCCCTGCTGCGGTCCTACGCCCTCGCGGCGCTCGCCTCCCTCGACGAGGCGGTCTGCCACCTCGAGCTCCGCAAGCTCGTCGCCTGTGACGGGGACGCCGACCTCCGCTACGGGGCGTTCCGCGCTCTGCGGGCGCTGGACGAGAATGACGATGTCGTCCAGGGCGAACACCTGAACGAGTCGTTCTGGCTGCACCGCATCGCCCCGCAGAGCAAGCCGTTCGTCCACATCTCGACGACCAAGCGGGCCGAGGTCGTCCTCTTCGGCGAGGCCCCGCGCCTGAAGGGGCCGTTCTCCCTGCTGGCCGGGGAGTTCGCCATCACCGCGACGAAGGACGACGCCCGCGTCAACATCAGCCGGGTTCCGCTGCGCAAGGAGGCCGCCCGCCGCCAGTGTTCGTTCGAGCTGGAAGACATCCTCCGAAGCATGGCCGACCTCGGGGCCGCCTATTCGGAGATCATCGCCATGCTCCAGCAGGCGAACGCCGCCGCCTGCCTGAGTTGCCAGATCCGCGTCGATGCCCTCCCGCAGGTGACGGACATCCAGGATCTCGTGAGGGCCGGCAAGGAGTCCGCCGACCTGCTGCCCGCCGGGCAGGATCTGGGGACGGCCCCGAGCCTGTACCGTGGGCAGAAGCGGGAGTGAGGCGCTCGATCTATCTGTAAGAATCGCGGCGACCCTCGAGGAGTGAGTCGATGGCGGACACCGACAGCCCGTGGAAAGAGATGCTGGAGCAGGATTTCCTTCTTGCTCTCCGTTTCTTCCTGCCTGACGTCCATGCCGATATCGACTGGTCGCGCGACCACGAGTCGCTGGATCAAGAGTTGCGTAAACTCGACCCCGGCGGCGTCGTGGGCAAGCGCATCGTCGATCGACTCGTCAAGGCGTGGAGCAGGGACGGCGACTCGCGGTTCCTCCATGTCGAGGCGCAGGGCAGGAAACAGCTCCACATGCCCAAGCGGATGTACGACTACAGCGTCCGACTGGAGCAGCACTTCGGCCAACCGATCGCGTCCTTCGCCATCTTACTCGACACGAACCCGAAGTGGCGTCCGAGACGCTACCGGACCGAAATCTACGGCACGAAGCACACCTTCGAGTTCGTGCCCATCAAGATCCTCGACTGGGAAGGCCGAGAGGAGGAACTCCGGGCCAACGAGAACCCGGTAGCACTGTTCGTGCTGGCGCAACTCACCGCGATGCGAACGAAGAAGGATCCCGAGAGACGCCTGGCGACGAAGCTCGAGCTTATCCTACTACTCCAAGGACGAGGGATGGGCGCGGACGACCTGCGGCGTTGGTATCGCTACCTGGACTGGCTCCTCGTCTTGCCCAAAGAGTATGATGAACGTATCTACGGTGCGATCGTCCAGAAGGAAAAGGAGAACGCCGTGTCTTACGTCACTTACGCCGAGCGTCGCGGGTTGGAAAAGGGACTCGAGAAGGGCCGCGAAGAGGGTCTCGAGAAGGGACTCGAGAAGGGACTCGAGAAGGGCTTGCTGGAGGGGAAGAAGGGGTCGATCGAGGCGGTCCTCGAGGTTCGCTTCCCCCAGGAGGTTCAGGCGTTGATGCCTGCGGTCAGACAATTGAGCCAGATGGCCGAACTCGACCGCTTCCTCCAACTCGCCAAGACACTGAGTCTCGAGGAAGTGCGATCGGCCCTGACACAACGGCCCGCTTCGTAGCAAGCCAGCCCAGTTCGAGTCTCCGTCGTTCTTGGTGATGATCGGTCGTGTAAGCCGCCTGAAAGAGACGAGCTGAAAGGTCTCGACATTGACTAATTATGATCCATAAATAATAACTGTGACGCCTGTCAGCAATATAAATAAATTGGACAAATGAATACGGATCCTACGAATTGAATTGGCCTCATCCGTGTCGATCCGCTCGACCCGTCCCATCCGTGTCCCGTTGCATTCCGCCCCTCGACCGTGTCGCTTGTCCCGAGGTCCACCTCCATGCTCGAGCGCCTGGAACTGGTCGGCTTCAAGTCGTTCGCCGACAAGACGGCGTTCGACTTCGCCCCCGGCGTGACCGGCATCATCGGCCCCAACGGGTCGGGCAAGAGCAACGTCGTCGATGCCGTCCGCTGGGTGCTGGGCGAGCAGAGCGCGCGGAGTCTGCGAGGCGGCGAGATGACCGACGTCATCTTCAACGGCAGCGCCTCGCGCAAGAGCCTCGGCCTCGCCGAAGTCAGCATGATCTTCGACAACCGCCGCCGATCCCTCGCCACGGAGGCCGACCAGGTGCGCATCACGCGCCGGGTCTACCGCTCCGGCGAGAGCGAATACCTCATCAACAACTCCGCGTGCCGACTCAAGGACATCAAGGACCTGTTCCTCGGCTCCGGCGCGGGGACCGACGCCTACTGCATCATCCAGCAGGGGCAGGTCGATATCCTGCTCCAGACCGCGCCCAAGGAGCGGCGCACGATCTTCGAGGAGGCGGCAGGCATCAGCCGGTTCCGCGTCAAGAAGACCGAAACGCTCCGCCGACTCGAGAACGCCAACGGCAACGTGGCCCGCCTCCGGGACATCCTCGACGAGATCGAGAAGCAGCTGCGCAGCGTCAAGCTCCAGGCCGCGAAGGCCCAGCGCTTCCAGGAATACACCGCCCGGCTGAAGGAACTCCGCGTCGGCCTCAGCCTGCGCGAGTACCACCGCGTCGAGGCGAAACTCGCCGTCGAGGTCGCCGAGCTGGAGAGCCTCCGCGCCTCGCTCGCCTCCGAAACGACCGAGGCCGACCGCCAGGAACGCGACCTCGCCGAACTCGAGCAGCAACTCGCCGCAGTCGAGCGGACGATGCGCGAACAAGAGTCGGCGTTAGCGCAGGCTGGGGGAAAGATCGCGGGCGGCACCGCAGGGGTGGCCCATGCCCGAACCGCCCAAGCGGGCCTGGAGGCCGAACTGTCCCGCACACGAGAGCGCCTCGTCGGCCTGACGCGCCGACTCGGCGAAGCGGCGCGGGCGTGCCTCACTGCCCAGGCCCAGGTGTCCGATGCGGCGCAGCGCGCCGAGCAACAGCGTGGGGCGGTCGCCCTCGTCGAGCGCCAGGCGGAGGACTGCGCCGCCTCTCTCGTCGATCTGGCCCGCGAGCAGCAACAGCAGAAGGAGGCGCACCTCGACCAGATGCGCCTCGCCGCCCGCTTGCACAACGACGCGGTGAGCTACCGCGCCCAGTTGGACAACCTCACCCGCGAACGGTCTCGCCTCCTATCACGCAGCAACCAGGCCGCCGAGCATCTCGCCAGTCTCGATGTCGAACTCGAGGAACTGACCTCCGCCGGCGAGACGCTCCAGGCCCGGCTCGTCGCCGCGCGCGACCGGGAGTCCTCGTTACGCGGCGAGCGCGGGCAACTCGTCGAGTCGCGCGACGAGACCATCCGCCGGGCCGCCGACATCCGCGCCGAACACAGCGGACTGAGTAGCCGCATCGAAGTGCTGGAGAACCTCGAACGCAGCCACGAGGGGCTAGGGACCGGCGTCCGCGAGGTGATCGAACACCTCGAAAGCCCGACCCCCGGCCCGTGGCGGGCGGTCGTCGGCCTCGTCGCCGAAGTCCTCACGGTACGCCGAGAGTTCGCGCCGCTGATAGACCTCGCCCTCGGCGAGCGCGCCCAGCGCTTCCTCGTCGCGGACCCCGAGCTGTTGGCCGAAGCGCTGCGCCAGCGCGGCACTCCCTTCTCCGGTCGGGTGAGTTTCCTCCCGATCACGGGAATCCCTCCCGCCCCTCCGAACGTCGTGCCGGGTTCGACCCGAGCGCTCGTCCAGGGACGGTCCGGCTGGGGGCAGTCGGGGACGAACGCCCATCCGGGCGTCCTCGCGCTGGCGGAACAAGTCGTCCGCTGCGAGGATCCGCGCTTCGCCGACCTGCCCGCGCAACTCCTCGGCAAGACGCTCATCGTCCGCGACCTGTCGGCGGCCCGCGCCATCGCGGCCTTCGGCGCGGGCTTCCGCTGCATCACCCTCGAGGGGGAACTGCTCGAGCCGGACGGGACGCTCACGCTCGGGACGCATCACGCCGAGACCGGCATCCTCTCGCGCAAGAGCGAACTCCGCGATTTGCGCACCGGCGTGCGCCGACTCGACGCCCACCTCGACGACATCGAGGCGGAACTCGTTGTCGTGCGCGATCGGCTGTCCCACCTCGATTCGCAGATCGAGCAGGCGGGCAACAACGTCCAGGTGTTGACCGAGCAGGTCGGCGACATGCGCTGGCGCGCCGGGCAACACCAGCAGCGCCGCCAGGGACTCAGCGAAGAGGTGGAACTCAGCCAGAGCGAGATCAACTCCCTGGAGCAGGACATCGACCGGCTCGACAGTTCTTGGGGGCGGGCGCTGGACCAGGCGAACGAGGCCGAGGCGAACGTCGTCGCGGCCCAGGCGCGGCAGGACGAGATCGACCGCGAGATCCGCGCCGGCGAAGCGCTGCGGGGCCATTGTCAGGCCCGGCTCGTCTCGGGCCGGGTCGCCCTCGCCCAGGTCGAGGCCCAACTCGATTCGCTGCGACGGCAGGACGAGAAACTCCGCGACGACCATGCCGCCGGCGAGACCGAATCGCGCCGCCTCGCCGACGCGCTGCGCGACATCCGACGACGAGTCCAGGAAGGCGACCTCGAGCAAGCGCGGGCACTGGACGCGCTCTACGGGTGGTATTCACGCAAGGAGGCCGCCGAGCGCGGGCTGGCCGGGGCGCGGTCGGAACACGAAGGTCTGTGTAATCGTCGCCAAAGTCTCGCCGACCAGGCGCAGGCCAGCCGGGGCGTCTGGAAACAGCAACAAGAACAGTCGCACACCCGCGAATTGAGTGTGAACGACCTGCGCCACGTCCGCGACTCGCTCTGCCAGCGTTTGCGCGAAGACTACCACCTCGAGTTGACCGACCTCTACCGCGCGGCGATCGACGCCGGGGAGGCTGCGACGCTCGACCAGCCGTTGGAGGTTCCCCCCGGCGAGGGAGAGACGACGACCGCCCCCGAGGAACTGATCGTCGAGTTGCGCCGCAAACTCGGCAAGCTCGGCAGCGTCAACCTGGAGGCGATCGACGAGTTGGCGGAGTTGGAAGGCCGGCACCAGGGTTTGCAATTGCAGTGCGACGACCTGACCGCCGCCCAGCAAGAGTTGGAGTCGATCATCGCGAGCATCAACGTCGAGAGCCGACGACTGTTCGGCGAGGCGTTCGAGACGATCCGCGTCCACTTCCAGGAGCTATTCCGCAAGCTCTTCGGTGGCGGCATGGCCGACATCCTGCTCGAGGAGGGCGTGGACATCCTCGAGAGCGGGATCGAGATCGTGGCGAGGCCGCCCGGCAAGGAGTTGCGCAGCATCTCGCTGATGTCCGGCGGCGAGAAGACGATGGCCGCTGTCG
>JANXSH010000121.1 GCA_025356615.1 Planctomycetia bacterium
TATGGCTGCGACTCATCGACGACCAGAAAGCCCCATAAGAAGCCCGGTAGGGGTGACAGAAATGTAGCCCCGGATGGAGCGTAGCGCAATCCGGGGCTTGCGTGTCAGGTCTACCGGTTGCTATCGCGGTCACCCCTTACGGGGTTCTCACAGGGATGCCTGGCATCAGGTCGAATAGCTCATTCAACGAACGTCCGCCGATAAATCTCCTCCGATCACCCTTCGCCTCGCGAATCCAGACGATTCACCCCGCGTCGAATAGATTGGATGCACCCGGCCGGGCGATGGGATCCCGCGCGGGAACACCCTCTCCACCGACGAGCGCCTGCCATGTCCTCGGTACGCAAGATTCTCGCCTTCGACCTCGGTGCCGAGAGCGGACGGGGCATCCTCGGCCTGTTCGACGGCAGTCGCGTCCAACTCGACGTGATCCACCGCTTCCCGAACGGGCCGGTTCGCACGCTCGACACGTTGCACTGGGACGTTCTCCGCCTCCACGTCGAGATGCTCGCCACGATGCGCATGTGTGCCGCGAAGGGCGGCGTGGACAGTATCGGGATCGACACCTGGGGGGTCGATTTCGCGCTGCTGGGCCGCGACGGCTCCCTCCTGGGCAACCCACGCCACTACCGCGACTCGCACACCGAAGGCATCATGGAGGCAACCTTCGCCCGAGTCAGCCGGGCCGAGATGTTCGCGGCGACCGGCATCCAGTTCATGCGCTTCAACTCGCTGTTCCAACTGCTCGCCCTCCAGCGCGACGGCTCGCCGATCCTCGAGTCGGCCCGCCACCTGCTCATGATCCCGGACCTCTTTCACTACCTCTGGACCGGGATGAAGGTCAACGAACTGACCGACGCCAGCACGAGCCAGATGCTCGACCCGGCGACCTGCTCCTGGGCGTACCCGCTCGTGCAGAGCCTCGGCCTCTCGACGGACCTCCTCGGCTCGATCGTGAAGCCGGGCACGGTCCTCGGCCCCCTGCGCGGGAGCATCGCCGCCGAGACCGGCCTCTCGCCGGTCCCCGTCATCGCGACGGCGACGCACGACACCGCCGCCGCCGTCGCCGCCGTCCCCGCGAGCGGCGACAACTGGGCGTACATCAGTTCCGGCACCTGGTCGCTCATGGGTGTCGAACTCGACCGCCCCCGCGTCGGCCCGGACGCGCTCGCGGCCAACTTCACGAACGAGATCGGCTTCGGCGGCACGGTCCGCTTCCTCAAGAACATCATGGGCCTATGGCTCGTGCAGGAGTGTCGTCGCGCCTGGGCACGCGCCGGGCAGGATCTCGGCTACGACGAGCTGACGCGCCTGGCCGCGTCGGCCTCGGCGTTCGGCCCGATCGTCGATCCAGACCACGAGTCCTTCGTCTTCCCGTCCTCGATGCCCGTGGCCCTCGCCGACTACTGTAGGCGGACGGGCCAGGTTGTTCCCGAAGGCGTCGGACCCATCGTCCGATGTGCCCTGGAGAGTCTCGCGCTGCGCTACCGCTGGGTTCTCGGCAAGCTCGAGCAACTGACCAACAAGCGAATCGAGTTCATCCACATCGTCGGCGGCGGCGGACAGAACGAGTTGCTCTGCCAGCTCGCCGCCGACTGCTGCGACCGCGTCGTGATGGCCGGCCCGGTAGAGGCAACAGCGATCGGCAACGTCCTGGTGCAGGCCGTCGGCCTGGGCCTCATCGGCTCGCTGGCGCAGGCGCGCGAGGTGGTGAGCCGCTCGTTCAGCCCGACACGCTACGAGCCGCGCCGCGATGACCGTTGGGGGGGGATGCACGCGCGGTTCGAGGCGCTGCTCGCGGAACAAAACAAGGGAGGATGAAGTCCTGCCCATCACCACTACGGGCGTCGTCCTCTACTTGTCCAAACTCCCCCGCGAGAGTGCCTCCGATCGCCCGGCGGTCGATGGGGGAATCGAAGAGGCCATCGACCGCGAGCAGGGCTATTCCTTGTTTGGTCTTGGGCGGATACGGGCAAGAGAGTAAATCGGGGGACGCCCAATCCCGTCGGCAAGGAGGCTCGCATGTCCCCCATCCCCCTCGTCGAGGCCCTCGGCTCCGTCCCAGATCCCCGCAG
>JANXSH010000193.1 GCA_025356615.1 Planctomycetia bacterium
TCTCGGCGATCACCGTCGCCCCGTCGGTCAGGTCGATAGGACCCGCCGAGACGAGGGCAGGAAAACTGCCCCATACGGCCAGCGCGAGTACCGCGCAGCCGACTTTCCAAGAACCGGACCTCATACTGTTCTCCTCATGAAAAAGTGTAGGATCACACCCGACGCACCCTGTAAGGGCACTATAGCATTGGTAGGAAGTGAAGTGGGAGGTCAAGGTAAACGCGAGTCGAAACCAGTGAACGAATCCCATGGCCAACCACAACCTTAACCTCCATCGTAGAAAGTTAGAGGGGACCGTCAAGTACATTCTGCCTAATTCCCGCAACTTCCCACGATGACTCGAACCCTTGCCATCGTCCCTCGATTCGCGACAATCACCCCGCAGGATCTTTCGATCAACCACGGATTACGACGGACCCGGATGAATGCCCTGAGTAGCGAAGAGTGGCTCTCTTTCTGTATCCGTGTTCCTCTGTGGCGAATCCTTCTGGACCGAAGCTGCCCGCCAGGCGTTTGATTTCATGGAACTGTCGCGTAACCTCAAGGTCGAGAGTGTCTCCCGCTTGCACCCGACTGCGGCCATTTGCCTCCGTCGGGGCCAGACGGTGGGCGAGGCCGTCGCCGTAATGCGAGAGCAGCGGGTCGGCTGCGTCCTCGTCTGCGAGGCGGGCCTGGTCGTCGGCTTGTTCACCGAGCGCGACCTGTTGCGGCGCGTACTCGCGGTGGGTTTGTCGCTGGACACGCCGATCGAGCGCTGCATGACTGCCGACCCGGTCGCGGTCGAGCCGGGTGCGCCGATCGATGAGGCGGTGTTGGGGATGGAGGAGGGCGGCTACCGCCATTTGCCCGTCGTCGATGATTCTGGTCGGCCCCTGGGTGTCCTTTCCGTTAAACGCATCGTACACTATCTAGTAGAGCATTTTCCGTCGACGATCTACTGCTTGCCTCCGGACCCGAATGTCTTCCCTCGCCAACGAGAGGGGGCGTGAGGGCGGGGGCTATCGGAGCATGAAGAAGGAGGAAGGTCGAAGGCCATTCACTCCGCCTCACCCAGACACCCGCCTGAGCGAGACTGCCCGAACGACCCGCGACTTTTCGCTTTCCTCTTCTCCGCTTTTCGGATGGAGGAACGGTCCTATGACCCCTGTCGATGTACTCGAACCGACCCAACCGCGTGCCCCAATCGAGGAGCGAGATTCGGTCACGATCCGATTCGCCGGTGATTCCGGCGACGGCATGCAGCTGGCAGGCACCCAGTTGACCCACACCTCGGCACTCCTGGGCAACGACATCAGCACGATGCCCGACTTCCCCGCCGAGATTCGCGCCCCGGCCGGCACCCTGGCGGGTGTATCGGGCTTCCAGATCCACTTCTCCTCGAGCGAGATCCACACCCCCGGCGACCACCTCAACACCCTCGTCGCGATGAACCCCGCCGCCCTCAAGACCAACATCAAGGATCTCGAACCCGGCGGCATCCTGATCCTCAACAAGGACGCCTTCGCGACCGGCGACCTCCACAAGGCCGCTTACGCCACCAACCCCATCGAAGACGACTCGTTGCGCGGCTACAAGGTCTTCTCGGTTCCGATCACCAAGCTCAACCGTGAGGCGGTGGCCCAACTCAAACTCAGCCCGCGCGAAGCCGACCGCTGCAAGAACCTCTTCGCCCTCGGCCTCATCTATTGGCTCTACGACCGATCCCTCGAGCCGACGCATCGCTACTTGCGCGAGAAGTTCGGGAAGAAGCCGCAAGTCCTCGAAGCGAACATGCGCGCCCTCCGCGCGGGCTACGACTACGGCGAGACGACCGAGGCGATCGCGGTCCACTACCGCGTCCCCAAGGCGAACCTGAAGCCAGGCACCTACCGCAAGATCACCGGCAACGAGGCCGCAGCACTCGGCCTGCTGACCGCCTCGCAGCGTTTGGGCCTGCCGCTCGTTTTCTCGGGCTACCCGATCACGCCCGCGTCGGACATCCTGCACCAGCTCGCCCTGTGGAAGAACTTCGGCGTCAAGACGCTCCAAGCCGAGGACGAGATCGCCGCCGTCGGCGCCGCCATCGGCGCGAGCTTCGGCGGCGCGTTGGGAGTGACCGCGACGAGCGGGCCGGGCATCTGCCTCAAGTCCGAGGCGATCGGCCTCGCCGTCATGACCGAGCTGCCCCTCGTCATCATCGACGTGCAGCGCGGCGGCCCCAGCACCGGACTGCCGACCAAGACGGAGCAATCCGACCTGCTCCAGGTCATGTTCGGGCGCAACGGCGAGTGCCCCGTCCCCGTGGTCGCGGCGGCCTCCCCCGGCGACTGCTTCGACATGATGGTCGAGGCGGCCCGGATCGCGGTCCAGCACATGACGCCGGTCTTCTTCCTGTCGGACGGCTACCTCGCCAACGGCGCGGAACCCTGGAAGATTCCCCAGATCGACCAGATGCCCGACATCAAAGTCTCGTTCGCCACGGAGTTCAACGGCGAGACCAACGGCGAGCCGGCCTACATGCCCTACAAGCGAAACGCCCAACTCGTCCGCCCCTGGGCGGTGCCCGGAACGCCGGGGCTGGAGCATCGCATCGGCGGCATCGAGAAGCAGGACGTCACCGGCAACGTGAATTACGAGCCGGCCAATCACGAGCATATGATCAAGACTCGCGCTCAGAAGATCGCCAACATCGCGCTGACGATCCCCGATCTTGAAGTCGAAGGGTCTCCCGAAGGCGATCTACTCGTCATCGGCTGGGGCGGAACGTACGGCTCGATTGCCACCGCGGTGCAACGCGCCACCCGCAAGGG
>JANXSH010000201.1 GCA_025356615.1 Planctomycetia bacterium
CCGCAGACCGCCCGCGACAGCGCCCGCCTCCTCGAGACGATGGCCTGGGCGATGGCCTACGCCCACTCGCGCGGCGTGATCCACCGCGACCTCAAGCCGAGCAACGTCCTCCTGTCCGGTGCCCCCGACGCCGCCCTCGGGAAGACCGCGCCCAAGGTCAGCGACTTCGGCCTCGCCAAGCTCCTCGAGGGCCACGAGCCGGCGCTCACCCGCACGAACGATGTCCTCGGCACGCCGAGTTACATGGCCCCCGAACAGACCGGCATCGCCACCGAGCCGATCGGCCCGGCCGCCGACGTGTACAGCCTCGGCGCGATCCTCTACGAGTGCCTCACGGGCCGGCCCCCCTTCCTGGGGCAGAACGTCCTCGACACGCTCGACCAGGTGCGCCACACGGAGCCGGTCGCGCCGTCCCGACTCCAACCGAAGATCCCGCGCGACCTGGAGGTCATCTGCCTCGAGTGCCTGCAAAAGTCGCCCGGTCGGCGCTACGCCTCGGCCCGCGCGCTGGCCGAAGACCTGCGGCGCTTCCAGAATCAGGAGCCGATCCACGCCCGGCCCGCCGGCGTGTTCCGACGCACCTGGAAGCTGGCCCGGCGTCGTCCCGTGGCCGCGAGCCTCTTGGCCGTCGGCCTCGCGGCCAGCCTCGTGCTGATCGTCGTTGGCGTCGTCGTAAACCGCGCCCTCCGCGACCAGCGCGACCTCGCCCTGCGCCAGGCTGGCGAACTCGACGAACAACTCCGGCGGACCAGGCAGCTGCTCTACACCGCCCAGCTCCTCCGCGTCGGCTCCGTCTGGGAGAGCGACCCGCTCCAGGGTTTGACGATGTTGGAAGACCCTCGCGCTTGCCCGCCGGACTTGCGCTGCTTCAGTTGGCGCGTCCTGCATACGCAGTGCAGGCGCTACCGCGAGTCGATCCCGGTGCCCGGCGGTGCGGACGCGGTCGCCCTCGGGAAGGGCGGGTCGATCGCCTGGGCGGGGTCCGGCGGCGCGGTCTACCTCCGCAAGGGCGACAACGTCCCGACCCGGCTGCCGGGCCACACCGCGCGCGTCATCTGCCTGGCGTTCACGCAGGACGGCAAGGTACTCGCCTCGGCGGCGCGCGACGGTCGGATCGTGGTGTGGGACACGCCCGCCGGCGTCGCGCGCCCCGCGATCGACGCGCCACGCGGTTGGGTCGCCGGCCTCGCCTGGCAAATCGACGGGCGCGTCCTGGCGGTCAACGCGGGGCCGGCCGGCGGCGCGGGGACGCTGGCCCTGCTCGACCTACGAACGGGCAAGGAGCGGCGCGTATTCAAAGAGGAAACGAGTCTCCTATCCGGGGTCGCGGTCAGCTCGGATGGCAACACGGTCGCCTGTGCCGGGAAGGACCACGCCGTCCGCCTCTGGGACACGCGCACGGGCCGGCCACGCGGGACGCTACGCGGTCACGTCGCGCCGGTGACATGCCTGGCGTTCGCGTCCGAAGGCAAGCCGCTCGTCAGCGGCTCGCTCGACGGGGTGGTCCACGTCTGGGACGCGGCCCGCGAGGTCGAACTCGACCACTTTACGGCCGGCGTCGGCCCGATCCGCGGCCTGGCGCTCGACGCCACCGGGCAGGGTCTTGCCGTCGCCGGCGAGGGGCCGACCGGGGCCGAGGGGGTCGCCGACGTGCAGGTCTGGGATCTCGTGTCGCGGCGACCCAGCGCCCCGTTGAAGGGGCACCCCGGCGGCGCGACCTCTGTCGCCTTCCTGGCCGAGACGCGCACCCTGGCGACGGCCGGAACCGACGGGTCGGTCAAACTCTGGGACCACCCCGCCCGGCGCGAGGAGCTGGCCCTGCGCGGACACACGGGCAAGCCAAGTTCGGTCGCGATGTCCCGCGACGGGCGGACGGTCGCCTGGATGACGCGGGGCGATCGTCCCGGCTCGCGGGCGCACGAGATCAACGTCTACGACCTCGAAAAGGCCGCCTCGCTCGGCACGATTCGCGGACACGGTCGGCCCGCGCACCACCTCGCCCTCGCCCCCCAAGGCCGACTCCTGGCGTCCGCAGCGGGCGAGACCGGGGAGCCAGCCGAGGTACTCATCTGGGAGGTGCAGACGGGGCGACTGTTGCAGGCGCTCGGCGGCCTCGCGCCGGGAATATCTGGGTTGGTGTTCTCGCACGACGGCAAGCGCCTCCTTACCGCCAGTCGAGACGGCACCGTCAAGGCGTGGGATCCCATCGCCGGCAAGTCGGTCTGGGAGCGATCCGCCGGGATCGGCCCACTGCACGCCCTATCCCTGAGCGGCGACGGGACGCGCCTCGCCGTGGGCGGAGGGGGCGTCGTCGTCTGGACTCTGGATGGCAAGGAGCAGACGAGATGCGACACCTCCGAAGGAGTCCGCCGACTCGCACTATCCAAGGACGGCACGTTGGCGGCCTGGAGCGGTGCGGGCGACACGGTCCACCTGACCGAGTTGGAAACCGGCCACGAACGCGAAGACCTCGCCACGGGCATGAAGGACATCGCATCGCTCGCCCTGAGTCCCGACGGGCGAACCTTCGCCGTCGCGGGGACCGGCAGCGGCGTCAAGCTGTGGGACGTGCCGACCGGGCAGCAGCGAGCGACATTACCGGGCCATCGCGGCGGGGCGTGTCACGTCGAGTTCGCCGGAGATGGGAGGATGCTGTTCTCCGCGAGTGTGGCAGGGGAGGGGCGGATGTGGTACGCGCGGGAGTTGCGGGGGGAGTGAGTGGGCGATACCGAAGGTGTCCCGGATTGGAATGGACGAGCAATTGTGGTTCTCCGCCACTCTTGCTGAGGACGAGGCGGATGTAGAAGGAGCCGCGCACGAAGTGAGCGGGGATTCGAGTACGGTTGTCTGAAAATAATCGTCTAACCCGTTGGAGAGCTCTATACGAGAGACGGGTCGGAGAATAGGAAGGAGAGGATGCCACTCGAAGCGACGATCCAAGTCTGCGACCCGATTCGCGTTCCGGCGGACTCCCGTCCGGCCCAGAGAGGCGCTGACTCTTGGATGAGGAGGTGAACCCTTCGCTCCAAGCTTGGCGCGAAGCGGTTTCCCCTGCGCGATCGCGGGTTGGACGAGTATTTACGTCCTGTACCCCTCGCCCCTGAGTACAGGACGTGGCACTATCTCTCCCCCCTGAGTAGAGGGGGAGGGGGAGCATTCCTGCTGATTTCCACTACGCATTCGTCTCAGCGGCATCGACGCCATCGGCCCCGCTTCGTAAACTCTCCTCCATCTCCCCTGAGTACGTCGGAGTCACGCGGAGCTTAGTACCCCGTCATGGCCAGTGAATGGTTCTACACGGTCAATGGGCAGCAGTCGCCGAATTCGGCCAGCGACGCCCAGATCAAGCAGATGGCCACCTCCGGCCAGT
>JANXSH010000206.1 GCA_025356615.1 Planctomycetia bacterium
GAATTATTAGATGTTTGTACAGTAAACAGGTTCAGAATTCGACGTAAGTCATTAAATTTCGACCCATTTTTGACGGGCTACAGTGTACAAATGACTAATTATTCACAGCCTCTGAGGTTAAGCACGAACGCCTACCTCGAGTACTCCTTCGGCGACGCCGTCACGCGCCAAGGACTTCGCTAGACGGGCAAGACGAGATGGAGACACTCGATGATCGGAACAAGAACGCTCGCCCTTATGATCGCATCGTCCCTGACTCTATCCATCTGCGGATGCCACCGTGCCAAAAACGAACTCGGCGACGAATCGGCACAGGAACAGCGTTCCGACGCGATACTCCAACCGGATGACGATGCGAAGACGGTCATCGAGAAAGCCACGAAAGTTGTCGGCGACGAAGCAGCGTTGGCACAATGGAAATGCGGGATCGTGAAATATAAGACCAAAGGAAACATCGTCCCCGGTGAATCGGGCGAATCCTTAACGGAAGACACGTTCCAACTCCCCGGTCATTTCAAGCGAGTCATGCGCGTTGAAGGAGGAGGGAAGAATCTCTCCATTCGCTTCGTTATCAATCATGGCAAGGGGTGGATGAAGAAAGGGGACGCGGCTGCCGAACCGATGGACAACGACTTCACCGAGAGGACCGAACACCCGTTCGCAGAATACAGCAGATTGCCGATGATCGGCGGGAACGATTTCCAACGGATCGAGCCTTCCGGCGAGCGGATCGACGGCAAGGAGGTGATCGGGATTCGGGTACGACATGCCGACCTCAACTCCTTCGACTGCTACTTCGCCCGGCAGACCGGTTTGCTGCTCGAATTTACGAACACCGTACCGGGTACGAACCCTGATAAAGCCTCGACCTTGAACAGTTACCTCAGCGACTACAAGAAGGTTCGAGGTTGTATGGTCCCCATGCGAATCGAGCGCATTAGAGAGGGGAAAACGATGGTGGATGTGACGATCCTCGATCTCGAGTTCGCTCCGAAGTTCGATGAGTCTCTATTCGTCAAACCGTAGTTCGCTATCATCTCCTCTTGACGCCCCTCCGCGCGACGGGAACCCGACTCCATGCCTACCGGCTTCGAGAAACGACTGGCGTTCAGCACGAACGCCTACCTCAACTACTCCTTCGGCGACGCCGTCACGCGCCTCGCCAAGCTCGGCTACCCCGCCGTCGAGATCATGGCCGACGTGCCGCACGCCTGGCCGGCGTTCCTCCTCGACGAGCAGAAGCAGGCGATCCGCGACGTGCTGACGCGCAATAATCTCCAGATCAGCAACATCAACGCCTTCATGATGCACGCGGTCAACGACCCGCGCCAGCGCTACTGGTATCCGTCGTGGATCGAGCCGGACCGCCACTACCGTCAGATCCGCATCGACCACACGCGCCGCACGCTCACCCTCGCCAAGGAACTCGGCGCGGCGTGCATCACCACGGAACCGGGCGGCCCCGTCGAGCCGGGCGCGTCGTGGCAGTCGGCCCTGAAACTGTTCGTCGAGATGATAAAGCCCGTCGCCGACCACGCCGAGCGCGAGGGCGTCCTCCTCCTCGTCGAGCCGGAGCCGGGGCTGCTCATCGAGACGTGCGAGCAGTTCGAGGAGTTCATGGGCCACATCGATTCGCCCGCCGTGGGCATGAACTACGACATCGGCCACGCCTTTTGCGTCGGCGACGACGCGGCGACGACGATCCCGCGCGTCGCCAAATACATCCGCCACTTCCACCTCGAGGACATCGGGGCCGATCGCGTCCACCAGCACATGATCCCCGGCGAAGGCGCGATCGACTTCGCCGCCGCCCTGAAGGCGATCCAGGCGATCGACTACACCGGCTGGATCACGATCGAATTGTATCCCTACGTCGCCGACCCCGATGAGGCGGCGCGATTGGCCCTCGAACGTGTCACCCGTATCCTGGCGACCCTCTGATGGCCTGGCGCTCCTACGCCCAGCTCGTTCGCCTGCCGAACCTGCCGTCGGCCCTGGCCGACATCGGCCTCGCCGGTCTTGCTACCGGCCTGATCGTGGCGCGCCTGCCGGTGTTCCTGCTACTCCTGACGAGCAGCGCCTGCCTCTACCTGGCCGGCATGGTGTGGAACGACTACTTCGACCTCGACCAGGATCGCCGCGAACGCCCCACTCGGCCCATCCCGTCGGGCGCGGTCACGCTTCGACGCGCCGCGTTGCTCGGGACGTGCCTCATGGTCGTCGGGTTGCTACTCGCGCTCGCTGCGGGCTATGTCCTCCGAAGCCTCGATGACACCTCGAGCGTGATGCTTCCGATTACGGTCGCCGGGTTGCTCACGCTGACGATCTTCCTCTACGACGCCTGGCTGAAACACACGCCGATCGGCCCGATCGCGATGGGGTCTTGTCGCGCGCTGAACATCCTGCTCGGCTTCTCGCTCGCCGGCTCGCTCCGCCTCGACTGGCCGCTCGGCCCCCACCTCGCGGCCGCCGTCGGCGTCTACATCGTCGGCGTCACCTGGCTGGCCCGCACCGAGGCGCGGGCGACGAGTAAGACATCGCTCATCGGGGCGTCCCTCGTCCTCCTCTCCGCCTTCGCGCTGGCGCTGGCGGTGCCCGCATATCGGCCCGCCGACACCGCGTCGGTCGTCTTCCCCTATTTGCTGGCCGCGCTGGGGTTCTTCATCGGCTTCCCCTTGTACCGCGCCATCGCCGCCCCGACCCCGGCCACGGTGCAAGGCGCGGTCCGCCGCTGCCTCATGGGGCTGATCGTGTTCGACACGGCGCTCGCGACCGGCGCGGCGGGCAGTGTGGGGCTGGTGCTGCTGGTGCTGATGGTGCCGTCGGTGTATCTGAACACACGACGATGGTTGTACGCGACGTGAGACCCGATAGCCTTTCCTCGTCCCTCACTTCGTACCGGAGTGCCCCATGTTCGGCTGGTTCGCGCCAAAGTGCCCCCTCGACACCTGGGAGAAGACGTGGACGGAAACGCGCATGGGCTGGCTGGCCCAGAAGCTCGGGATCGATCGGCTGATGAAGGCCGAGGTCATCCTCCCAACGGCACGGCACTTTCCTGATGCCTACGAGGGCAGTGATGCCGATGTCCAAGGGATGATGAAGCGAATCTGCGGTTTCATGGGGATCGATCTGGACACGGTCGAGGCTTCGGTGTGCGCCGACGAGGCAATTCCCGAGGCGGCAGGCGTCTACTATCAACGAACCACGCCAGACGAGAAGAGCCTTATCTACATCGCTGCCTCGCAACGGGACGATCCGATGACTCTGGTCGCCACGTTGGCACACGAACTCGCGCACGAGGTACTGCTCGGGGGAGGGGTTCTCGACACGAGCGTCGGCGACCACGAGTGGATCACGGACCTACTCCAAGTCTACCTTGGCGTAGGAATCTTCGCGGCCAATGCGACTGTTTACGATCGGACGATCGTAAGCGGCAACTACAGCTCATGGGTCATGGGCAAGCAAGGATACCTTCCCTCGCGGATGTACGGCTACGCGCTCGCTCTGTTCGCGTGGGTACGCGGCGAGACGAATCCGGACTGGACGAAGCACCTCCGCCGTGATTCGCGGGCGGCGTTCGAGGAGGGGAGGCGCTACCTGAAGAAGACCGGAGATTCGGTGTTCCGCCCCGCGATGGATCATCTCCACCCGCAGCCGCTCTCCCTTACGGAGGCCGTCGAGTCGCTGCGAACGGGGACGGCGACGGTTCGGCTGGCGACCCTCTGGGAGATCGAGAAGCAAGGACTGACGACGACAGAATGCCTGAGCGCCGTGGCAGCCTGTTTGCATGATCGCGATGCCGCCGTCGCCTGTGACGCGGCTCGCATTCTGCCGCGCTTCGGCATCGATGCCCGCAGCGCCGTTCCGGCTCTTCTGGGTTGCTTGGGAAGAGCGAGCGAAGGAGTCCGGGCGGGTGCCGCCGAGGCTTTGGGTGAGTTGGGCCCCCATGAGGAGGCGATCGTCAAGAAGGTTGCCTGTTTGCTCAGGGACGAAAGCCGATCGGTCGTCTGCGGCTGTGCGATTGCCCTGGCGCGACTCGGCGTTCGGCTCGATGAGGTGTTCGCGAACGACTTGCTCGCGCGACTCGAGAAGGCGTTGATCGAGTGCGATCATTCTTTGGTCGAACCTTTGGCGATGGCTCTACTCGCCACGTCCGCTAAGCCGAAACAAAGGATCCGCGACTACTTCGAGGGAAGAGACCCGGAACTTCGCCGGCTCTGCCACCAAGCGATCGAGGAGCAGCGATCGAAAAAGGCCACCGAAGACAACGGGTCGTCCGCCAAAGGAGTGCCCGTCCCGTTGCCGGAAAGACTCCCTCGAAGACCGCCTCCAGGTCTGCCGGGGTGATTTTTCACACGGACTCGACTCCGACGCGGCGGGTAGTCGTTGGTGCTGATGGTGCCGTCGGTGTATCCGAACACGCGACGGCGGCTCCATGCGACGTGAGACTCGAGAGCCGCTTCGTTTCGCCCTCTCGCCGTGTGTCCCGCTGAACAGTACCGAAAACGAGTCAGGTTCCCTTCGGCGAGTCGCCTTCCTCCGGCGCGCAGGGTGGCAGCCTCTCCAAGACGGAATCCCAGAGTTGCTCGTCGGACTGACGGTCCCATTTGATGGTGACGGTCGATTTCGAGGACGGGGACGCCTTGTCGGGTCGGACGTAGACGCAGAAGACTTGGCCGGACTTCGTCTGGCCGGCTAAACGAATCTCGTGCTCATGGCGTTTGAGGAGAACCGTTACGCCGGCACTGCTAAATCCCTCTTCGACCATGGTCGATACCAGGCCGGGCGCGCCGTCCACTAGTCGCGTGTACTTGGCCTTGTTCGTGGAGTAATTCAGGAATGAGTCGTGGATACAGCCGCCCGCAGCGATCAGCACCAGGCTGGCCCATAACATCTCGGGGCGAGACATGGCTCTGCCCTCCCACCGAATCGTGTGTATGGTTTTTGGAACGGCGGGACGATAGCCGAGGAACCTGGCCTGTGCAAGAGCAAAATGGGCGGTCGGTTCTTAGACCCGTCCTTTAGGGCGGGGCGGGAGTACGCCGCGTGTTACCCTGCGACCCGACTATCCGAACCAGGCCGAAGGATGAGGACTTACGTCATCCTTGCAATACGTCGTTTAGGGCGGGGTCGCAGAGTACGGCTCGTGTCCCCCTCTGGTGAACCATGCCCTTACTCGCACGGATAGGCGGGCGGAGGATGAGCTTCTCCGTGCGTTCGGTGGACGAGGAGCGTAACGCTATCTTGCTAAGGATTTCGCCGTCGGCGAACGAGGCGGATCTCGTTGCCGGTCGCGTTGTGCGTCGCCTCGTCCATGAAGGTGCGGATCAGGAGGAGGCCGCGACCGCTAGCCTTGAGCATGTTCTCGGGGTCCGTCGGGTCGGGCAGGGCGGCGACATCGAAGCCCGGCCCCTCGTCGCGGATCACGAAGACGGCTGCGGCGGAGTCCATTTTGACATGCACATGCAGACGGCGGGCGGCGAACGGGGCCGTGCGGCGGCGCTCCGCGCCGACGCGCTGGTAGAGATCACCACCATCCTGACGAAGGGCGGAACTCAGTTCCAGGTTGCCGTGGTGCATGCCGTTGAGCAGGGCCTCTTCCAGGGCGATGCCGAGGCGGAGGCGGCCCTTGGGTTCGCACAGTTTCATGCGGACCATGTACTCCTGCAAGTGGGTCACGAGCAGGGGGACCATCGCGGCGTCGTTTTCCAAGACGAAGGTGCAATCCAGGTCGCTCACGCATTCGAGCAGCCCCTGCTTGCGCCGATCGACCTTGGCCGCGTTGAGGACGCGCTCGAGGGTGTCGGCCAGGTCTTTCTCCAGGGCACGCTTGGAGACGTAGCTGGCCGCCCCGCTCTGTAGCGCCTTGACGGCGATGTCCTCGCTGCCCTGCGCGGTCATGAGGATCACGGGCACGAGCGGGAAGCGATCCGCGATGGCCTCGACCAGTTCCAACCCGTCCATGCCCGGCATGTGTAGGTCGGTGACGACGGCCGCGCACGACTCCCGGCCGAGGACGACGAGCGCCTCGCGCCCGTCGCAGGCGACGACGACCCGAAAGCCGGGCAGGCGCTCGACCAGCCGCCGGGCGAACAGCCGGGAGGTGGAGGAATCGTCCACGACCAGGACGGTCGTCTCGGCGGGGCTTACTGGCTTCGAGGGGTTTTCCCCCTCGGCGTCGGGCGTCATCACCGCCGTCATCGGAGTCAGGTACTGGTCGTCGAAGGCCAGATCGCTCATCGGAATCTTCTCCTCGTCGTGGAATGCCGGATCGCTACGAGCGGCGACGCGCTCATACGAAACTGTAGCTCAACAATTCGTCGTCGGCGCACGACTCCAAGAGAATGAGGAAATTCGGCGGCCCTCGCCGGCTACTCCGGCCTCGGGAGGTGCCGCCGTCTGCGACGGCGTTCGGAGGCGGTGTGCGGGTAGACCGTCGTGTCCGGCTCTCCTGGGTCGCACTCCTTGGCGTCCGTCGTGAGGGTCACGTCCCAGGTCCAGTCGTATCCGGTGATGTTGGACGCCGTCCCGCCGATCCGGTCGCCCGCGACGGTGCCCCGGTAGTAGGCGTAGTGGGCGTTCGTCTCCATGAACACCTGGTTGCCGATTTGCCACCAGGTGCCATTCTGATACGTCCCGCCGCCGTTGGTGTAGTTGAGGACGCCGGCGGGGCGGAAGCGGTAGATGCAGAAGCCGTCACCGCTGCTGTTGCCGACCCAGGCCGTCTTGTCGAGGCGGGGGCGGTTGACGGCGAGGAGCCAGGCGAGCGGGAAGGCGCGGCCCAGGTGGAGGAGGCGGCGGGACCGAGTGAGGAGGCCGCGCTGGTGCTGCCGCATCCCGAGCGCCTCGAGTTGGACGCGCAGGAACTCCGCGCGGTCGGGGGCGTCGTGATCCTCGAGCCAGTCGGCGTAGACGCGCATCGTGACGAGATCCTTGGGCTGCCGCCGCAAGATGGTCAGGAATGCCTTTTCCTCGCTCATCTTCGAAGCCCTCGCGAGTACGGATCGGGTTGATCCATTGTACGCGAGCCGACCCGTAACCGATCACCCCAGGTAGGGCGCGAGGACTTCTTCGAGTTCGCGCACCGAGTGGACGCAAACGCCCACCCCGCCGCGCTCGTTGACCTGGCGGAGGAACTCCGCTTGCTCGGGGCGCGGCTTCTCCCCCCGTCGCTTCGTTTCGACGGCGAGCATATTCCCGAACGTCACCGGGCCTTCATCGCCGATGACCCGAACCGTCTGCGGCAGGATGCCGAGGATGTCGGCGACGCCAGCGAGTCCGACGAATCGGCGAAACCCACCGCTCTTTAGAGGGATGGCCCCCTGGTTCTGCCGCCAGCACCAAACCCCCTTCATACGCAGCCACTGCAAGCAGGCCGACAACACGTCCGATTCTCGATCCAAGAGCCGCATGGCGTCCCCTCCTACTGATGGTTTGTGCAGTAGAAGAGATCGGATCGCGCCGGGTGTGATCTTCAACCAAATCTCGAAGAGTCCATCGCCGCCAAGCGGCGCAGGCGAGCGGGGGAGTCAGTTCCCCGTGGGAGCCGCACACTCCCCACGCGGACTGACGCCCCCCGCTCGCCTGCCCTGAAACGACTTCTCAGTAGCAATACGGGGCCGGGACGGAGATCGGGCCGCACGGGGCGGCGGCGACCGGGACGCAGGTCGTCACGGGCACCCTCTCGACGACGGTCCGGGTCCGCATTTGGTACGTCGTGACCGGCACCTTGGTCGTCTTCAGGGAAGTCCTGTACTCGACCTGCTCGACGTTGACGGTGCGCGTCTTGCTCACCGTCCGGCACCGCTGGGCGGTGAACTTCTCGACGAACGGCTTCATGACGTTGTAAGTCACGTCCTGATCGACCATCACGGTCTGGTAGGTCGTGACGGGGACCATTCGCTTCTCGGTCCTGAAGGAGTTCTCGACGACGCTCACGTCCTGGGTCCGCGTCTGGTACTGGTAGTCCACGACGCTCACGTCCTGGGTCCGCGTCTGGTACTGGTAGTCCACCACGTTGACCGTCTGCTTCTGGGTGACGACGCGGGGGACGCACTGGTACGCCGTGTAGGTGTAGGGCGTGGTGACGGGCGTGTAGCAGGTGGCATAGAAGCCGCAGCCCGGCTGGCAGCCGTACCCCGACGGGACTTTCGACACGGTCGGGACGTAGCAAGTCGCGTAGCTCGTCTTCTGGACCGCCACCTGGTCGTAGACCGTCGAGTGGTAGGTCTGCTCGACCGCCCGAGTGACCGGGACGCACACCTGGTAACTCTGCTTCACGACTTTGGTAACGGGGACGCACACCTGGTAGCTCTGCTTCACGACTTTGGTAACGGGGACGCACACCTGGTAGGTCTGCTCGACGTTCTTCGTGACGGGCCGCGAAACGGCGACTTGCTGCTTGCGCACCTCCTGCACGCAGCGGTAGACCGTGCGGGTCATGGGGACGTTCTCGAGGACGTTCTCGTAGTACGTCTGGCTCATCGGCACCGTCTTCCGGACCGGCGTGACGACGGTTTCGGTCACGTCCTGGGTCGTCGTGACGGGGACGTAGTCGCAAATGGTGCGCGTCACGTCCTGGTAAGTAGTCACATACTGATACCCACAGTTCACATCGACGGGCGCGTAGTACGCCATCGAAACACAGACTGGAGCGCAGCGCGTGCGGTGCCGCGCCGACGCTACGTTCGTAACCAGTAACGGTCCCAGCACCGCGACGGCAATGGCCCACTTCTTCATTGTTGTCATCCTTTGGAATTGGTGCCTTCCGGTGGCCCGGTACTCTCGGGTAACGCATCCGAGAGTACCGGGCGACCGGAAGGCACAAGAACTTTTACGGGTCTCGTTCCCAGTCGTGACGGAAATGTGCAAAAGATGGGCCATCTGCAACGGACATCGCGAATATTCGGCCTCTCCCGCTCGGGACGAGTCCACGGGCGCGGCGTTTGCACCTTTTTTAACCTTGCTTTGCTACGCGACGCTCGGATCGCCCGCACACGGACCGGCGGTCTCACCTTTGAATAACGAGGCGGCTGGCGAGGGATTCCTCGGGTCGCCCAGGAGGTTATCGATGCGACACACTTGGAGATGCACCCTCGCCGCCGGCCTATTCGGCCTGGCCCTGATCGGATCGGCGACCATGCCAGCCCAGGACGTGGACCCTCCCGCCAAGGCGGACGCCGTCCCCGAAGGGGTCGAGGTCCAGGCTCGGGGCCAGATCCACGAAGCCTACGGCGAGCCGACGCAGTCGCAGGCGGTCCAGGGCGTCCTCGTCGATAAGGCTCCGCCGGCGGCGATCGAGGAGTCGCCGCCCGAGGAGAAGCCCGCAGGAGACAACGTCTCCTGGATTCCCGGTTATTGGGGCTGGGACGACGAGGGCAAGGGGTTCGTCTGGGTCAGTGGCTTCTGGCGCGTCATGCCGCCGGGCCGCTCCTGGGTGCCCGGCCATTGGGTCAAGTCGGCCGACAGTTACCGCTTCGTCTCCGGCTACTGGGCCGTCGAGACGGTGGCCGGCGAGACGCAGGAGGTGGAGTACCTGCCCCCGCCGCCGGCGCTGGTCGAGGCCGGCCCGTCGGTGCCCGCGCCCGACACCACGAGCAACTATGTGCCGGGCTGTTGGGTGCATCAGGTCAACCGTTACTTGTGGAGGCCGGGGTATTGGCTGGCCCACCGGCCCGGCTGGTCGTGGACGCCCTCCCGATACTGCTGGTCGCCGGCTGGCCACATCTTCGTCCGGGGCTACTGGGACCGGCCGCTGCTCGAGCGCGGTCTGCTGTTCGCCCCTGTGCGCTTCACCCGCCCGATCTATGAGGAGGAGGGCTTCGTCTACCGTCCCTCCTACGCCATCCAGCCGGATTTCCTGGTCGGCGCGATGTTCGTCCGCACGGACCGACACGCCTACTATTTCGGCGACTACTTCACGCCCGCCTACCAGAAGCGCTACGTCGCGTGGAACGACTTCCGCCCCAACCGCTTCACGGGCGATGCCAATTACAACTACTACCGCCAGAGCTACGCCGAGAACCCCGGCTGGGAGCGCAACTTGCGGTCGCTCTACACCGCGCGGTATGAGGGCGACGTGCCCCGCCCCCCGCGCACGCTGGTCCAGCAGAACACCGTGATAAACAACATCACCGTGAACAAGACATCCACCAACGTCGTCAACAAGTCCATCAACATCACCAACATCCAGAACCAGACCGTTCTCGCCCCCGTCCGGTCGATCAAGAACGTCCGGGTCACGGCGCTGGCCTCCCTAGCCGGGCCTGGGGCGGGTGGGAAGGCCCCTGCCCTTCCGCCGGTCCGCGAGATGCGCATCGAGCGGGCGACGAAGGAACACCTCGTCGAGGAGAAGAAGGCCGCCACGCGCTACCAGGCGATCGGCAAGGAGCGCGAGACGCATGTGACGCGCGTGGTGCCCAAGGCTCCGGTGACGCCGCCCGTCACGCCGGTGAAGCCGCCCGTCACGCCGGTGAGGGCGACCGTCGCGCCGGTGAGGGTGAAGGTCGAGTTGCCCAAGGGGACGCCTCCGGCGCGTGTCGTCCAGCCGATCAAGGGGGTTCCCGTGCGGCCCCCCGCCGAGACCCATCATCCGAAGGCTCCCGCCCCGAAGGGCGATCCGATCAGGCCCAAGGGCACTGCGGACCCTGTCCCGCCGCCGAAACCAGTTCCGACCCCCGTGTCACCCCCGGCACCCAAGCCTGCGCCGCCCGCGCCCAAGCCGACACCGCCCCCGGCTCCTAAGCCAACGCCACCGCCCGCGCCGGCGCCGGCTCCCGCGCCCAAGCCTCCCCCGCCTGCCCCCCCGCAGGCACCGAAGCCGGCACCCCCGAAGCCGGGCGATCACAAGCCCGGTTAGCACTACAGCGCGGCGTATTCTCGCATCCCTGTCGTAACTAGCCATTCGATAAGGAGTTGCGCCGACGACTGGAGTTGAGTGGCGAGTGCGAAAACGATTCGCAACTTGTCGCCACAACTTCCATGAGGGATTAGAGTTACGCATTGATGCTCGAGAACATTCCGCGCTGTAGTGTTAAGGGAGGGAGTCTGGCCTCGGAAATGCCGGGAGGTGCGACGATCCCCCAAGATCGCCGCACCTCCCGGCATTTCGTGAGTCGGTCGGTACGTTCTGAATCAGGGGATATTGGCCCAACCGCAGGGATGCCGGAGTCTATCGGGGTGTACCCCTTCTTCAGGGTGTGACTACGGAAGTAGGCAATAAGGAGTATTGCCCCAAGCCCAGGGGTTGCAACCCCTGGGCTTCGCCTACTTCCACAGTCCCACCCCCTTCTTCACCCCGACTTGAATCGTGCGCGGGGTTTACGCTACACTCCGCCCCTGGCGATGCTGGCGTCGGTTCGGCGTGCCTCTCTGGCCAGGGGAAGACAGGATGTCCGATCTCACCCCCGACCGCGATCCGATCGCGTCCGCCTCCGGACGGGGTACGGCCCTGGTTCGCCTGCTACTCGTCCGCCTCGTCGATCGGGTCTGTTCTCGCCCCCGCCTCGTCCTCGCGGTCGCGCTGGTGTCGTGCATCGCCTCGCTCGTCGGTGCGGCGCTGCGCCTCGAGTACCACACCAGCCGAAACGACCTCATCAGTTCGCGCAAGGACTACCAGCAGCGCTGGCAGCGCTACCTCGCGGAGTTCGGCGACGACGATGACATCGTCGTCGTCGTCAAGGGCAACGACCGCCCGCGCATGCAAGCCGCCCTCGACCGCATCGGCGAACGACTCGCCGCGCAGCCCGAGTCGTTCGACCGCGTCTTCCACAAGGTCGATCTTCGCCACCTGCGGAGCCGCGCCTTGCTCCTCGCCCCGCGCGAGCAGATCGAGACGATCCACCGCGACCACCTCGCCGACATGAAACGCCTGCTCGATAGCGGCGCGATCGGCTGGCATGCCCTCGGCCTGCACAGCATGCTCCTCGAGGCTCGGGGACGCCTCGGCCGGCTTTCGGAAACCCCCTCGGCCAGCGACGAGCGCTTCCTCACGCAGCTCGCCGCCGTCGTCCGCACGGCCCGCGACTGCGTCGATGACACCGCCAAGTACAAAAGCCCCTGGTCCGGCATGCCCGGTGCCGACTCGTCCCAGGAAGACATGCTGGCGAAGCCGCACTACTTCTTCTCGGGCGACGGCGTCCTCGGCTTCCTCCTCGCGCGCCCCGTCAAGGAGGCCGGCAGCTTCACCGCCGCGCGCCGGAGTGTCGAGGCGGCGCGCCTCGTCGCCTCGGAGGTCAACGCGGAGTTCGGCGACCTCGAAATCGGCCTGACCGGCCTGCCCGTCCTCGAGACCGACGAGATGGTCGCCGCCGAGACCGACACGCGCCTCGCCTCCTGGCTCGCGATCGTCGGCGTCTCGCTGCTCTTCCTCGTCGTCTACCGCGGCATCTATTACCCGCTCCTCACGGTCGCCACGCTGCTCGTCGGCACGGCCTGGGCCTTCGGCTGGTTGACGCTCACCGTCGGCCACCTCAACATCCTCTCCACGACGTTCGCCGTCATGCTCATCGGCATGGGGGACTACGGCGTCCTGTGGGTGATGCGCTACGAACACGCCCGGCGACAGGGGTTCGGCGTCCGATCGGCACTCCTGCACACGACGACCCACGTCGCCATCGGCAACCTGACGGCCGCCTCGACGCTGGCCCTGGCGTTCTTCGCCGCGATCTTCGCCGACTTCAAGGCCGTCGGCGAACTGGGCTGGATCGCCGGGTGCGGCGTGCTGCTGTGCGCCTTCGCCTGCTTCACGGTCCTTCCCGCGTGCCTCATGGTGTTCGATCGGCGCGGCATGCTCCCACAGAGCGGCGTCCTATCGATGCTGCCGCGCGACGACACCTGGTTGCCGTGGGTGCGCCAACGGGCGGGCCTCGTCCTCGCCGCGAGTGTCTGCCTCGTGGCCGTCCTCGGGACGGCGGCGACGCGCATCGGGTACGACCACAACTTACTCGAGTTGCAGGCGCAGAACCTCGACTCGGTGCGCTGGGAGCGCACGCTGCTCGACCACACGACGGGGGCGAGTTGGCACGCGCTGAG
>JANXSH010000208.1 GCA_025356615.1 Planctomycetia bacterium
GGTGGGATGGTCCCCCCGCGCGAGAGGAAGGAGTCCCGCCGATGCCCCAGGTCCGCAAGCAGGAGTACACGCGCCCCGTCCCCGAGGGCGCGACGAGGACGAAGATGACCATCCGGCGACGCGGCAAAGACATCGAGGTGCCCGCCGTTCGCTTCAAGGGGACCGACGGCCGCATGGTGACCGCTCCGGCTACCGGGCCGAGAGTGTTTGTTGGTACGGCACCGTGAAGGGCAAGCCGGTGAAGCTCCTGACCAACAAGTCCGCGAGCGAGACGATGCTCAACGACCTGGTGAGAGACCAGGAGCGTGGTTCGGTCGGGCTATCCGACCCGTTCGCGAAGGCGGCCAAGGTGCCCTTGGTCGATCACATCGTATCGTTCGAGCTACATCTCGAGGCGGAGGGCTACAACCCCTTCGACAAGAAGCAGACCCCGAGCCGGGTCCGCAAGGCGCTCGTGGACGGTTGCAAGTTCTCCCGCCTCCTCGCCGGCGATTCCGAGAAGCTTACCGCCTGGCTATCCTCGAAGCGAAAGGCGAGCGCTCGCAAAGACCTCCCCGAATGCCGAGACGAGTTTACCGTGAAGGAAGCCTCGACGATCCTCGGTGTGGGTGTCCATGCCGTCCATGCAGCCATCAAGCGACTCGACCACGCGCCGGGTCACCGGGGCAAGCGGACGATCCTGACGCGAGAGACGGTCCAGAAACTCCTCGATCGCCGGTCGAAGGGGATGAGTCAACAAACCGCCGTCACATCAAGGCGATGGTCCAGTTCGGCTCGTGGCTGGTGACATCGAAGCGTGCCGGGTCGAACCCGTTCTCCACCTTGTCGCAACCGCGGGTGGTGGAGAATCGCCACAGACGACGCATCCTTGGCTCTGGGGATCTGCGTCGGCTCATCGCGGCCACGAGGAACTCCACCCGGACGTTTCGCGGACTGTCGGGTGAGGACCGGAGCCTCCTGTACGCCACCGCGTACTACACCGCCTTCCGGGCAGGGGGGGTGGCGTCCCTCACGCCGGAATGCTTCCACCTCGAGGATCCGATTCCCGCAGTGACGCTTCCCGTTCGTGGCAATAAGGCGAGACGGGAACTCATCAACGCAATGCCCGCCGACCTGGTCGATGCCCTCAGAGTCTGGCTAGAGGGCAAGCAACCCGGCGAGCCAGTCTGGTCCGGCCCCTGGGCAGCCGAAAAACTCGCGGCCTCCATGCTCCGCAGCGACCTCGCAGAAGCAGAGATCCCGTACATCGTCGAGGGGCCGAACGGTCCCGAACACGCCGACTTCCATTCGTTGCGCCATACGTCGATCACGACCCTGCGAAGGTCCGGCGGGGATCTTCGCGCACAACAAGCGATGGCGGGGCATTCCTCTCCCGTCGTGACCGCGAGATATTCCCAGGTCGATCTCCGGGCGAAGGCGGATGAGGTGAACAAACTCCCCACCATCATGCCGGAAGCAGGCTCTTCGACCGCCTCTGCTTACGTTCCGCTTACATTCGCACCCGATAGCGGGGGAGGATTCGTGATAGGGGACGAGGACGACACCCCAACCCGACCCGACAAGTGCGATGGATGCAACCCGTTGTCTGAGGTGGCTTTAGATAGCGGGCGAGGACTCTCGATAGCGGGAGAGGAAGTACACCAGACAGGACTCGAACCTGTAACCTTCGGTTCCGTAGACCGATGCTCTATCCAATTGAGCTACTGGTGCGTGAATCCTTCATTCGTAGTGTTATCATAGGGGTACGGTTCGCCACTGTCAACCTCGAGGCGCGCGGCTCTCGCCTGTTGGTCTTGTATTTTTCCCGTCCCGAAGCTATGCCTTCGCGCATTCCACAACAAACAGTAGGCCCTCCGGCGGCCCATGCTCTCATTCGTCAAGGAATGCACATGACACACAAGTGGTTGGGCTGCGTCGTCGGTTGCCTCCTGAATGTCGGCCTGGTTTCCGCCCAGGACGCGCCGTCCTCCCTATTCACTCCCCGAGTCGGGGACGAAGTGGGACGAGAAGACCGTCTGGACAGCCCGGCCCCCAGCCCTGGCACCGCCGAGGCCGGTTCGTTCTGGGTACGAGGCGAGTATTTGTTATGGCAAATACGGAGCGCGCCCGTACCGGCACTGGTCGGCACGATCCCCTCGAAGCAGGCCGAACGGATTCAGCTTTTGGACAACTCGACCCTAACGTCCCACTTCGGCGGCAGCGGCCCTGGGATCGACTACCGCGCGCAGTCCGGCTTGCGTCTGGAGGCCGGCCTCTGGTTGGACGAAGACCGGCAGTACGGCTTGGAGGGCAGTTTCTTCCAACTCGGGCAAGGGCGGCAACAGTTTCAGGTCGCCTCGAAGGGCGGCGAAGCGCTCGGGCCGATCTTCTTCCGCGACTCGTTGGCCGGCCAGGAATTGCTCATCATGGAGGCGGTCCCCGGCTTGCGCGCCGGTGAAATGACCATCGAGGCGACTCAGCACCTCTGGGGCGCGGAGGCCAACGTCTTTCGACGCCTGGCGGTCGGCAACTTCCTCGACTACCTCGATCTCTCGGTCGGCTTCCGCCACCTCCAGTTTTCCGAAGGGCTGCGGGTCCAGGGCACGAGCCAGACGATCCTGGGGGGCCACCTCCCCTGTGGCTGACCCCACCTCAACTCCAGCGGCACGGTCGTGCCGTCCAACCCGGCCCCTGCGGGGGACATGGTCCGTTACTTCGACCAGCTCGGGGTCCATAACCAGTATTACGCCCCCCAGGTGGGAATCGCTACCGGCCTGAGTTACCAGGGCTTCTTCTGTGAGGCAAGCGGCAAGCTCGGCCTGGGGCTGTTGCAAGCGAGCGCGAAACTCGACGGAGGCACGACGCAGCAGCTGGCCGGCGTCGGCACTCAGTCCAGTGGCGGAGTCTTGGCACCCCCCGGCGGGAGAGCGGCGAGTGAGAACGCCTTCGCGGTGATCCCCGAGTTCTCGCTGAAAGGGGGCTACCAGATCGCTTCCTGGTGCCGAGTGCTAGTGGGGTACAATTTCCTGTACGCCAGTCAGATCGTGCGCGCGAGCAGCCTGGTCGGCGCGGTGGATGTCCGTCAGGTGCCGCAACTGCCTTCCTACGATCCCACGGCCCCGGCTACGGGCTTGGCACCCCTTCACTACAGTTCTTTTGTGGTACAGGGTCTAACCGCCGGGTTGGAGTTTCGCTACTGAGGTACGCTTACTCCTGGTTAGGGCGGACTCGCTTCGAGAGCGGAGTAAGCGGACACCGGGAGCCGCGCACGAAGGAAGCGGCACCTTCCGCTTCCTCCGTGCGCGGCTCCTGTCGAACGAGCAGTGCTTCGTCTAATAATAAGGCTCGAGCCGTCACAGTCGGACAAGCAGGGCGTACATGAACTTCGGAAGAGGCAGACCCGGATGGCTGGGCGAGATCCTCTTTCGGAATGCGTTCTCCTGACGGCACGCCTATTGCGTCGAGGTCACATCATAGACGCCTTGATACACTCGTGATCCGGATTTGCTATACTGAATGGTTGTATTGCTGTTGGGTTGTCTCGAAACGAGGTATCGCTTCATGGGCCTGTTAGCCCAACGTGATCGACGACCCGAGGTAATGGACCAGCCCGATCTGGCGATCGGCTCGCACGAACACGCACTCGCTGGGCTGTCGCGCATCAACTTCTTCTCGGCCACGGCGGGAAGTTATCTGCGTGCCCTTCGTGCCCTCACTGTTGGCTCGGCTCCCTTGCGGATCCTCGATGTCGCATGTGGCGGCGGAGACGTGGTGCGCCGATTGGGGCGGTATGGCGCGAAACATGGGCTTTCCTGGCAGGTCGCGGGCTGCGACCTCAGCCGGGTGGCGGTCGAACACGCTCGGCGGCAGGCGACCGGAGAGCCGGTCGAATATTTCGTGCATGACGCCCTCGCCGAGACCCCTCCCGGAGAATATGACGCGATTATCTGCTCGTTGTTCCTCCATCACCTGGATGAACCCCAGGCCGTCCGGCTCCTCGGACTGCTGGCGAAGACCACCGGAGTTCGCGCCCTCTTCATCAGCGACCTGAATCGCGGGGTGATCGGCTTGGCCCTCGCCCATGCGGCGTGCTGGCTCCTCACGACCTCGTCGGTCGTCCACATCGACGGGCCGCTTTCCGTGCGGGCGGCGTTCACTCCAGCCGAGGCGCTGGCGATCGCGGAAAAGGCCGGGCTACAAGGCGTGACGATTCGCCGATGCTGGCCGTGCCGCTGGATGATGTCGTGGAGGCGGCCATGAGCCTCGCGCCGACGTTGACCCTGGAGCAGGCAGCGGGCCGGAACTGGTCGGTCGTCGTCGTCGGCGCTGGTCCTGCGGGGGCCGTCGTGGCGGGCTTGATCGCGCGGGTGGGGTTGTCCGTTTTGCTCGTCGATCGCTCGACGTTTCCCCGCGCCAAAGTGTGCGGGTGTTGCCTCAACGGGCGCGCTCTATCAGCGCTCGCCGATGCGGGACTCGGCGAACTCCCCGCGGAACTCGGCGCGGTGCCCGTGTCGGCGTTCCGCCTCGCGGCGGGTGGGCGTGAGGCGAGCCTACGCCTCGACCGGGGAGTGGCCCTGTCGCGTGAGGCGTTCGACGCCGCCCTGATCCGCCGGGCGATCGCCGACGGCGTCGAGTTCCTCCCGGCGACGAGGGCGACAGGCGTGGTCCCGCGAACTGGCGAAGCCGTGCGGCGCGTCCTCTTGCACCAACAGGGAGGGGAACGCGAGATCTCGGCCTCGATCATCCTCGCGGCAGACGGCCTGGGTGGGTCGCTACTCGCCGACGGCCCCGCCGGACGGATCCGCCTTGGCTCACGCATCGGCGCGGGTGTCGTCGTGAACTTCGTCGCGCCGTTCTATGCCCCTGGCACGATCTTTATGGCGGCGAGTGCGACGGGTTACGTCGGCCTGGTCCGACTGGAGTCGGGGGCGCTCGACATCGCCTGCGCGTTCGATCCCGGCGCAGTGCGCGCGGCGGGTGGCCCCGGCGCGCTCGCCGCGCACATCCTCGCCGATGCAGGATGGCCGGTGCCCGCGAAGCTCGACGAGGCGGGCTGGCGTGGGACCGCCCCGTTGACGCGCCAGGCGCGGCGCGTGTCCGGCCATCGCCTGTTCGGCCTCGGCGACGCGACGGGTTACGTCGAGCCGTTCACCGGCGAGGGGATGGCGTGGGCGATCTCGTCGGCGGTCGCGCTCGCGCCGATCGCCCTTGCCGCTGCCCAAACCTGGCGACCGGAACTGGCCCGAGTGTGGCAACAGACCCACCGCACCATCGTGACGCGCAGGCAGCGAGTCTGCCGGGTCGCCGCCGAGGTGTTGCGGAGGCCGTGGCTGGCGGGGTTGATCGTGCGATGCCTGGCGCGCGTGCCGATGCTCGGGTGGCCGGTCGTTCGACACCTGAACACGCCGGCGGTTCCCAGGATCTATTCAGGGGCAATGCAATGAGCCTCGTCATCCGCAAGATCGGCACCGCAGTGCCCGATACGGTCATCGATCAGGCCGAGGCGCTCACAATCGCGCGGGCGATGGCCTGTCCGACCGATGAGCAAGGCACCTGGATGCCGAGCATGTACGGCGGGACGCTCATCGACACGCGCCGACTGGCGTTGCCCTCCGAGCTGGTACGCGACATCCTCGACGGGACTCGACTCTCCAACTCGGCGTTCCTGCCGAAGGACGACCCGGAATACCAGGGGCCGACCACCGGCGAGCGGATGGCCCACTACGTCGAACTGGCTCCGCCGCTGGCACTGGGGGCCTGCCGGGAGGCGATCGCGGGTTCCGGCGTCGAGCCGGCGGACTTCACGCACCTCGTCACCGTGTCCTGCACGGGATTCTTCGCGCCGGGCATCGACTACACGCTCGTTTCGGGGCTGGGCCTGTCGCCGACCGTCGAGCGGACGCACGTCGGCTACATGGGCTGCCACGGGGCGCTCAACGGGCTGCGCGTCGCCCAGGCGTTCGCCTCAGCACCCCGGTCGCGGGTGCTGCTCTGCGCCGTCGAACTGTGCAGCCTGCACTATCACTACAGTTACAACCCCTCGAAGATGGTTGCGAACGCGATCTTCGGCGACGGCGCGGCGGCGCTGGTGGGCACCTCCGACAAGACCTCGTCGAACGGTTCGTCGAACAGCTGGCGCGTCCTGGCGACAGGCTCTTGCTACTTGCCGAATTCCGCGACGGCGATGACCTGGAACATCGGCGACCACGGCTTCGAGATGACGCTGGCGAAGAACGTCCCGTCGCTGATCCTCCGCCACTTGCGTACATGGCTGGAGGGCTGGCTCGACGAGGCCGGCGTGGGCCTCGCGGGAGTCCGGTCGTGGGCCGTTCACCCCGGCGGGCCGCGCATCCTGACCGCCGTCGAAGAGGCGCTTGGTCTGACGCCGAAGGACACAACCGCGTCGCGCGAGGTCTTCGCCGACATGGGGAATATGTCTTCGCCGACGGTCCTGTTCATCCTGCGCAAGTTGATGGAACGAAACGCGCCCCGGCCGTGCCTGATGCTCGGCTTCGGCCCTGGGCTTGTCGCGGAGGCAGTGTTGGTGGGGTAGGCGACTCGAGAACCTCACCCCCAACCGCCTCTCCTGCAAGGCATAGGTATCTACACAAGAGAAAAGGTGGAGTCTTCCGGCGTCCGACCCCACCCCCCCAACCCCCTCCCCTGAACAACGTATTGCAAGGATGACGTAAGTCTATACGTTTCAACGGGATCGATTTCGCAACCCTATGCAGCGCCGAACTTTCGGCACCGAAAGTTCGGCGCTGGCTGCGTTTGCGATAAATATTTTCCCTGGAACAGGTTACGTCATCCTTGGAATACGTTGTAAAAGGGAGGGGGAGCAAGAGCGGCCCGTGGGAGACTTCACGCTTTTAGACATGCCTCCGGCTCCCCCTCCCTTTTAGGGGAGGAGGCTGGGGGTGGGGTCGGCCTTACACCGGCTTCACCTTTTCTCTTGTGTAGATACCTATGCCTGTAAGGAGAGGGGCTGGGGGTGAGGTCTTTTCTTCCCGAGGTAATACAATCCCCTCCAGTGGTTCGACGAGGAGGGATCGATGGACGCGACGGCGGCTGCAACCCTGTTTGCCTGGATGGATCGAGAGATTTGGCTCGTTACCGCCCAGACCGCAGGCAAGCGGGGCGGGTTGATCGCGACTTCCATCAACCAGGCTTCCATCGTGCCGGACTTGCCGCGCGTCTCGGTGGTGATCGCGAAGCAGCACCACACCTGGGATCTGATCGAGGCGAGCGGGGTCTTCGCCCTGCATCTATTGGCCGCGAACAACCTCGACCTCGTCTGGCGCTTCGGCCTGGAGTCGGGTCGGACCGTGGACAAGTTCGACGGCGTCGAGGCGAAAACGAGCGCGATGGGCAATCCGCTCGTCGCCGGGACGATCGGCTGGCTCGATTGCCGGGTCGAGGCACGGCTGGACATCGGCGACCGGACGGTCTACGTCGCCGACGTGGTCGAGGGCGAGGTGACGCACTTCGCACCGCCTTTGATGACGACTCGGCTGATGGAGTTGGCCTCCCCATCCCAGTTGACCCGACTCCAGCGCGACAGGCACCTCGACGGGTATCGGGACACCGACGCCATCCTGGCATGGCGGACAAGCCAATCGGGCGGAATGAAGATTCACCAAGAGGGAACACCATGCGATCCTCGAGAATGATGGTCTTGTTGGCCCTCCTCGTGTTCGTCGGCCCCGCAGCGCGGGCAGCCGACAACGCCCCGCTGTCGCCTACGGTCGCCGACCTGTGGGGCCAGTTGGCGACGAGTGACGAAGGCAAGGCGACACGCGCGATCCTTGCGCTGGCCAAACAGCCGAAAGAGGCGGTCGAGTTCCTCGGGAAGACCCTGAAGGCCGTGAAGGTAGATAAGGCGAAGGTCGCCAAGTGGCTCGAGCAGCTCGGCGACGACGCCTTCACCCGGCGCGAGGAGGCGATGCTCGAACTGGCCCTCGTCGCCGAGTCCATCAAGGCGGAACTGGAGAAGGCCGCCAAGAGCAATGATGCCGAGATAAGGAGGCGGGCTGCCTTGCTCCTGGAGAAGAAGCCCGCCGAGGCGAAGCAGCCCGCCAAGGCAGCGGGCCTCGCGGGCCGGCGGGTCGAGGTCCAGAATGTCAACGGGGAGATCACGATCATGATCGATGGCAAGGCACTGGACCTCAACCCGAAGCCGAACCTGGCTCTACTCCAGGCGACACGCGGTATCGCTCTGCTGGAGCATATCGGCACGCCGGAAGCGAAGAAGATCCTCGAGCGTCTCGCCGAAGGTGAACCGAGCCACCTGGCGAAAGAGGCGAAGGCGGCGCTGAAGCGCCTCGCGGCACGATGACACGGCGAGAGCAAGAACCGCCGTTCTTGCCTGTGGCGTGATGTGTAGTTACAATGATGTGGAATAGAGTGGAGGAAGGTGTTATTGGGGAAGGCGCGGCGAATCCGTCCCGTTGCCCAGAATGTTACTACCGAGAGTTCAATATGAGCGTGAAAGAGAAGCCGCACTACACTTTGCCAGCTGCGACACTGGCAGGATGGATCGAAAGCCAGCCTGAGAAGTGGTGGTCTGTCGATGGCGACCCATGGCTATCTTCGATTCTGAGTTTCCCCTGCCCAAGCGATGAAATCGTACCCGCTCTGAGCAAGATCGGCAAAGATCTGTTGCTGTATGATAAGACTCCAGCGTCGAAGGCGCATGGCGAAACCATCGCAGGCGATAAGCTGGATGGTCTCTCCGACACCAACAATAAACGTCACCATAGGACATTCCTCTTGACCTGGGCTGATTCGGAGATCGACTGGTTGTTGAAGGAGGATGACGCAATGGTTCCCTAGCGGCTACCCTATCCCGCTCGCCCCTCGGACTGTATTCGTCTCCAATCCTCCCTATCCCAGAAAGGAAGTTGACATTGCCTCGTCCAGCAATCGATCTTCACCAAATGGTGCGGCAAGTTCTCCAACATACCTCCCCGATGCTGCCGGAGGCGAACTGCCCAATCCAACATTTCGAGAGGTCAGTAAACATCGGCCCCTTGCTCATCGACTACATCGATGACCATATCGCTCCCGATACCGTTTATGAGGCCGTGTACAATCGTCATCTTGGTCATCTGCGCCGGATGGTACTTGCCGAATTGGTCGAATCCTTCGAGCGATTCCTCAAGGAATTGGCATCCGCGTGCGTAGATTTTCTTGCACCCTACAGCGTAGATGATCGATTCGACGAGTTCATCCCCAGGCGTGGCGGACATATTGCTGCATTCGTCAATGCGAGTTCGATTGGGAAGGCTTTGTGTGAATCAGATACCTGGCTCAATAACGATACCATCAACAAGAGATTTCGATCGCTGCTGAAAGATCCCTTCGGGGCTGACTGGGAATTCTTATTCCCCAGTCCGACACAATCACCCGTTGCCGAGAGGTCGCGAGCGGCAACGTTGCTGATTCTATGGCAGCTTCGACATAACTCGGCTCACAATGTCGGTGTACTAACTCATTCTGATTCGATGAAGTTTCGTGTGCTAATCGGTGGGCCTGTCGAGGCTGATCGGAGGTTGTCTCCTTCGGCGGAAGACCTCCGATATGTAAATCGATTCTTGACTGAGACTGCGATCAGTATCAACCGCCGTGTCGGGACACGTCTGGCTCGACTATTGGACGGATTTCATGCGACTGATCCAACATTATTTGATGCGCAGACTAAAGCGAACAGTATTTCCCGATGTTTCGCACTTTCAGTAACGATTCATAGCCAAGTTGGTGTGTTGTGATTGAAATCAGGATGTCAAGGTTGATGCACTACTCTGAACACTGAACACTGTACCGAGGCTCTCATGCCGCGTCCCGTTCATTGGCACGAGGGAATGTTCCTTCGGCCACACCACTTCCAGGCGTCCCAGCGTTACGGCGCGCACGAGCTGGCGCGCGCGACGCACTGGAACCTGCACCACGCCTGGGGTCTACGCGGGATCGAAATCGATCGACTGGCCCTGGCGAATCACCGCTTCGTCGTGCGCTCCCTCCGCGCGCGGTTCCGCGACGGGTCACTGATCGCCACCCCCGAGGACGGCGACCTGGCGGCGCTCGATCTCAAAGAGGCGCTCGCCCGCGATGGCGTCGTCACGGTACTCCTGGGGCTACCTGTCGTCCATCTCGGCAGGCCGAACACCGGCGAGAGCAGAGGCGACGATGCGCGCTATCTGCTAGACGGCAACGAGGTCGAGGACGAGAACACCGGAGTGAACCCGCAGCGAATCCAGGTGCGCCTGCTGAACTTCCGCCTCTTCCTCTCGACGCAGGACCAGACGGGATTCGAGGTGCTGCCCCTGGCACGCATCGAGAAATCCGCGCGGGCCGACGCCGTCCCCCAACTCGACCTCGCGTTCATCCCGCCCGTCCTGGCGTGCGACGCCTGGGCACCGCTCCAGGAGGGCATCCTCCAGGCGGTCTTCGACCGCGTCGGCAAGAAGATCGAGTTGCTCGGCGAACAGGTTCTCGCGCGGGGCATCGACTTCGACAGCTCCGCTCAGGGCGAACGCCTCTTGTTCGAGCAACTCCGCGTCCTCAACGAGGCCCACGCCGTCCTCGGCGTCAGCGCCTTCGTGGAGGGCGTCCACCCACGCGAAGCCTACACGGAGTTGTGCCGGATCGTCGGCTCGCTCGCGGTCTTCGGCGAGGCCCGCCGCGTGCCCCGCCTGCCGCCGTATGACCACGACGACCTCGGCGGGTGCTTCCACGCGGTCAAGCACCACATCGACGCGCTGCTCGACGCCGTCGTCGAGCCTGCGTACAAGGAGCGGGCCTTCATCGGGGCGGGGATGCGGATGCAGGTGTCGCTCGAGCCGATGTGGGTGGAGTCGGGCTGGCAGATGTTCATCGGCGTCGATTCGCCCCTGGAAGTCGAGGATTGCGTGCGCCTCCTGACGCGGGCGGGCGGACTCGACATGAAGGTCGGCTCGTCGGAGCGCGTCGATAACCTGTTCCGCCTCGGCCAGGCGGGACTGAAGTTCACCCACAGCCCGCAACGGCCGGCGGCGTTGCCACAGCGACCGGGATTGTTGTACTTCCAACTCGGGCGCGAGGCCCAGCAGTCCGAGTGGGCCAACGTGCAGCGGTCGCTGAGTCTCGCCGTCCGGCTCAACGAGAACCGCATCGCCGGCAACATCCAGGACCAGCGTCGGCTGACGGTCAACCTCGGCGGCGGGCAGACGACGACGCTACAGTTCACGTTGTTCGTCGTGCCCTCCGCATAAGTGTCGGATGGGTCGAGCGGAGTGAGGCCCACGCGGAGGGCGACTTTGTCATGCCTTCGGCGTAAGTGTAG
>JANXSH010000228.1 GCA_025356615.1 Planctomycetia bacterium
CGCACGCTACTCTTGACGTTCTTCTACCGCCAGATGCCGCAACTCGTGGCGCGCGGCCACATCTACGTGGCCCGCCCGCCGCTGTTCAAGGTGACGGAGAAGAAGACCGCGCGATTCGTCCAGACCTCCGAGGTGATGCAGCAAGAACTCATGGCGCGCGGGCTGAAGAACACTCGCGTCCTGATCCACCCGCGCCCGGAGTCGCAGGCCCCGACGCGCCGGATCGAGGGGCGAGAACTCGAGGCGCTGCTCGAGGCGATGCTCACGCTGGAGGACGCGCTCATCACGCTGGAGCGTCGCGGCGTGTTCCTGCCGACGTTCTTCGCCCGCGTCAACGAGCGCGGGCTGCCGATGTTCCGCGTCAACGTCGGCGGGCACGAACACTGGTGCCACACGCGTGACGAGGTCGAGGAGCTGCGTGCCCGCGAAATCAAGCGACTCGGCCGTGACCTCGTCGTCGAAGAGGCTCCCGTCGAGGGGCAAAAGGCTGCGGCTCCGCTGTCGGACTCGTTCTCCGAGCAGGAGTTGCACGAGGTGCGCAAGGTCAACAAGGGTCTCGCCGACCTGCGGGCCTTCGACCTCGACACGCGCGACCTCCTGCCCCCGGAGCGTATCGCGGGCCGGGAGCCGCTGCTGCGCCTCCGCCTGGAGAACGGCGACTCCAACAAGGCCCTGAACAGCCTCCGCGAGCTGAACGGCGAGGTCCGCCGCCTCGGCGAGCGCGGCCTGAGCATCATGCGCTTCAAGGGACTCGGCGAAATGGGCGACGTGGAACTGTGGGACACGACGCTCGACCCGGAGAAGCGGATCCTTCTCAAGGTGAAGCTCGACGACGCCCTGAAGGCCGACGAGATGTTCCGCACGCTCATGGGCGAGAAGGTCGAGCCGCGCCGCGACTTCATCTACAAGTACGCGCTGGACGCGAAGGACCTCGATTTGCATGGGGCGTGAGCCGAAAGGCTATTTGGAAAACAAGAATTAGCCACAGCTGAACACAGATGAAGACAAGAATGAATTGAATTCGTCTTGGTATTATTTGTGTTCATTTGTGTTCATCTGTGGCTAAATTCTTGCCTTGTTATCCCGCCGCGAAGGCGCGTATCAGAAGGTAGACGAGGGCGGCCAGCCCCGCCCCGAGGGGTAGTGTCGTCACCCAGGCCAGGAGGATCATCAACACGGTCTTCGCCCGCGCGGAGCCGTTGACGACGCCGATGCCGAACAGCGACCCGACCGAGACGTGTGTCGTCGATACCGGCAGGCTCAATTTGCTCGCCAGCCCCACGAGGACCGCTGTCACCAGGTTGGCCGTGAACCCCTGGCCGGGATTCATGCGCGTGATCTTCTTGCTCATCGTCTCGGCAACGCGGCGGGCGTTCAGCACGCCGCCGATCCCCATCGCCAGGGCCACCGACACCAATCCGAGGTTGGGGTCGATCGCCTCGCCGGCCAGCATGAGGGCCACGATCTTGGGCGTGTCGTTGAGCGCGCGGGCGAAGCCGACGGCCCCCGCGCTCAGGTAGTGCAGCCCGTCGAGCAGCCGTCCCGCCTCGATGCCGACGATGCGACCCTCGTAGCGCTCGACGCAGGCGGAGACCTGATCCACCTCGATCAGCGTGCCCGTTCGCACTAGCAACAGGCCACCGTCCGGGCCGGGGCCTACCGGCTCGTAGATCGACCCGACGCAGAGGCAGGTTCGGCTACTCACCCCGCCCCGTCTCCTCGCCCAGCGAAATAGCGGATAGATCGAGACAGTCAAGAGCATCGACACCAGGGGGCTGAGCAGCAAGGGCAGTACGAAGGATTTCCCGAGGACGGAGAGTTCGACTTCGCCCGCCGTGGCCACCAGTCCGGCCCCGACGAGGCCGCCCGTCAGCGCGTGCGTCGTCGAAACCGGGAAGCCCGCGAACGTCGCCAGGAGGACCGTCAGCGCCGCCCCGAAGCTGACGGCGAGGAGGAACGCTGGTTGGGCGATGACCTCGTCGGGGATCAACCCTTTGCCCGTAAACGAGGCCACGAGTCCGCCCGCGAGGTACAGTGCGAGCAGTGACCCGGCGAAGGTGCTGACCGTCGCCCAGATCAGGGCCGCGCGGTACGTCGCCGTTCCGCTGCCGAACAGGGTCGCGACACCCTTGAAGTTGTCGTTGGCCCCGTTGCTGTACGCCAGGAACAGCACCGCGACCGCCACCAGGATCAACGCCGTAGTCACCGCCACCTCTATCTCGTTGTCTCGCGAGGACGATAGGGGATAGAGTAGTGAACAGGTGATGTGAAGTTAAGATGATAAAATGATAAAGAGATTGTTTGAATGTTGTGGAGAAGCCCGTCGATTGCAATCGATGGGGTTGGTGTCGAGTCCTGTTTCGTTGATGCAGTCTTTCAAGCGTCGCCACTTCTTGGTTCGCTCGGATCACCGCGTCCCGCCGAAGACGGCAAGCTCGAAGAACTTCCAGAAGCAATCCACTTCTCGGAAGCCGATCTCTCGCAACCATCGGCACTGATCCTCGACGGGGACGAGGATGTTGGCGGCCCGGTCGGGTCGCGCGATGTACTCTCGGTACACTTGCTCGGGGGTGATGTCCTCGCCCCTCTCCCGGCGGCGCTCGCACAGGTGTTCGCTCATGGCCTCCTCGAACATTCGCTGGATCCCCGGCGTCGAACTCGCGACGTGTTCGCAGTTGACGAACATGCCCCCTTCGGGCAAGAGGTCGAAGATTTCTTCGTACAGCGATCGCTTCCGGGGGTCGATGAGGTGGTGGATGGCGTAGCCGCTGACGACGGCGTCGAAAGAGCCTTCGATCGCTCGCTTCCAGGACGGGTCGGCCAGGTCGGCCTCGACGACGGAGGCGCGTGGGCCGAACGGGGCGAGGGTGACGCGCGCCTGCTCCAGCATGGGGGGCGAAAAATCGACGGCGACCCCGCTCGCCTGGGGATTCGCCTCGAGGACGCTCGCCAGGAGGAAGCCGTCGCCGGCCCCGAGGTCGAGGACGCGGCGGATCGGCCTCGGGGCCGACCGCAACACCCGGAGGATGACTTCCATCTGTCGGGGTCGATCTGGGATCAGGCGAGAACGCTCGTTCAGAAACGCCGTCGCGACGCCGTGATCCTTCCACACTTCGCTCGACATGAATGCCTCGGTATTCGCTCTCACTTCGTCTTCCATGCGTCGCGGAACAGCCGGACCCAGTTGCCGTAGGGTGGGTCGAGCGGAGCGAGGCCCACCAGTTCGGGTCGAATTCACCCTGAAAGTCGCAGTCGGTGAAGTGCCGGTGGGCC
>JANXSH010000242.1 GCA_025356615.1 Planctomycetia bacterium
TTCCCCTCATCAACCCGGCGACCCAGCCCGGCGGAACGCAAGCGCCTCCCCCGCCCGACTGGTTCTGGCAGCGCTTCGACAACGCCTACTATTCCTGGATGTTCAACCTCCAGTGAGCCACGCTCGGGGATGATTCACTTCATCCCCAGCACCAAATCCACGACCCAACAGCCGCGGGTGTGAGGGCCACCCCCGCGGCAGTGGTCGAGGAGGCGTGCGTCCTGACACCCCGCGTCCTCAAGGGCGTCGCCCAGGATGGGCATGTTGTCCCACGCGCGTTCGTCGTAGATCGCCCCTGCGAGGTCGCGAAGGGTGCCGTCGTTCCATACGAGCCAGAGCGGATCGAAGTGCGCTGGTTCGATGATGTTTCCGGCGATATCGTCGAACAGTTCAAATGTGTTTGTCCGGTCTCGAGGGGAAAGGTTCGTACCGTCCTCGCCGAGAAGACCCTCCGCCCAGGCGGACGCTCTCTTGGCCATTCCGTGTCCGTCCTCGGCTGGATCCCAGCAGACCGCCCAAGCTGCATTTCCTGTAAGAAACCGCCCTGAATGTCTCGTCGAGGCGAGTTGGTGTGCCGTCGCCTTGCCGTCAGCGAAACGCTCGGCGAGGTCGATTGCCGCCCCGCTGTTTCCTTTAGCAGCCTGAGCCACTCGACGGACACACGCACAGGCGACCAGCCGCCACTGACGCGGCGTCATTCGTTTCGCATGTCTCTTCAGCAGTTTCTCGAAAGAGGTCATGGCGACTCCCCTATACTCTACAAAACGCCCTTCGTCGAGGGCACGCCGGGACTACGCGGGTCCATCTCGACGGCCGCCCGCAACGCGCGGGCCGATGCCTTGAAGATGCCTTCGACGATATGGTGCGTATTCTTGCCGTGGTGCAAGACGACGTGCAGGGCGAAGGCTCCCGACGAGGAAACCGCGCGCCAGAACTCCTCGGCCAGCGGCGAGCCGAACGTCCCGAGCGTCTCCATCGGCACGTCGGCCTTCCAGACGCAGAAGGGCCGACCACACAGGTCCACGGCGGCGGTCACGAGCGTCTCGTCCATCGGCACGGTCGCGTCACCGTAGCGGCGGATGCCCGCCTTGTCGCCGAGCGCCTCGGCGAGCATCTTGCCCAGGCAAATCCCCACGTCCTCGACGGTGTGGTGCGCCTCGACGTGGAGGTCGCCCTTGGCCTCGATGTCGAGGTCGATGAGGCTATGACGGGCCAACAGGGTGAGCATGTGGTCGAAGAACCCGACGCCGGTCGAAACCCGTGCCCGCCCCGAGCCGTCGAGGTCGAGGGCGAGCGTGATGGCCGTCTCGCCCGTAGTCCGTTGGATGTGTGCGGTTCGCGGCATGCTCGTATCATTCCCATGACGAATTACTGGTCCGACGTGTATGATATACTATTCGACTCCAAGAATAGCCCCCGAGCCGCGCACAGACGCGAAAGTTTCGTATGACCCGACCGACGTTCACACTACCACTCGTCTCGACCGAGTCGCCCGTCGCCGACTGGCACGGCTTCACGCCCTCGGGGGCGCTCGCCGCCCCGGAGCCGGACGCGCCGCAGGGCCAATACGCACTCAATGATGCGCCTGCTCCCATGCCCATCGCACTCGGCATGCCGACGGGTCGGGTCGAGCTCCTCGCTCCCGCCGGCGGGCCGGATTCGGCGTTCGCGGCGTTCCACTACGGCGCAGATGCGGTCTACCTGGGGCTGAAGAAGTTCAGCGCCCGCGCCGAGGCGGAGAACTTCACCCTGGAGGAACTCACCGAAGTCGTCGCCTACGCCCATTCGCTGACACCGAGGCGTCGCGTCTTCGTGGCGATCAACACGCTGATCCGCAACGACGAGGTCGCCGAACTCGTCGAGACGCTCGCCGAACTCGAGGCGATCGGCGTCGATGCGCTCATCATCCAGGATCTGGGCGTCTACCACCTCGTGCGCAACCACTTCCCCGACCTGGAGTTGCACGCCAGCACGCAGCTCGCCGTCCACAACCGCGCCGGGGCCGAGGCGCTGCACGAGCTCGGATTCGCGCGCGTCGTCCTGGCGCGCGAGTTGACGTTCGAGGAGGTCCACGACATCACCGCCTCCGCCGGCGTCGAGACGGAAGTCTTCATCCACGGCGCGCTGTGTTACTCCTACTCCGGCTTGTGCCTGTTCAGCGCCCAGACGCTCGGACGCAGCGGCAACCGGGGCAAGTGTTCCTACTCCTGCCGTGACAGTTACGAAGTCGTGGGCGCGCCGGACACCCTCCGCGACGGCACTTCGGTGCGGCAAGATCCCTCGACCGGCTTCCCCTTCTCCATGAAGGATCTGGCGCTGCCGGACCACCTGCCCGCGCTGCGCTCGGCGGGCGTGTCCTGCTTCAAGATCGAGGGCCGAAAGAAGAGTCCCCTCTACGTCGCCACCACGACGGACTATTACCGCAAACTCCTCGACGGCACGCTCGACGAGTCGCAGCGGCCCGACTACGAGGCCGACCTTCAGACCGTCTTCAGCCGACCGTGGACGCGGCTCTTCGTCGATTCGCACAAGGACAAGGAAGTCGCCGACCGCGACACCGTCGGGCATCGCGGCCACATAATCGGCAAGGTTCTCGCCGTCGTCGCCGAGCGCGGCTCGAACCGCCTGCGGTTCCGCACCTCGCGCGCCCTCGAGCGACACGACGGCCTCCAGGTCGATCTTCCCGTCTTGTCGAAGCCGTTCGGCTTCGCTGTCGATCGCATGTGGCAACTCGGCAAACGCTCGGAGGCCGTGTTCGAGGCCCCCGCGAACTCGCTGATCGAGGTCGAGTTGCCGGTCGGACATCCCGTCCTGCCGGTCGGCGCGCCGGTCTATTGTTCGTCGTCGCAGTCCGTCAAGCGGCGCTTCCGCCACGATCGGCCACGCCCCGGCTTCCACCGGACGCGGCAGGGCGTGACCATCGACGTGACGATCTCGCCGACCTTGTGCGAAGTCGTCGCCTGGGTGGCCGGTCTCGAGGTGTGGCGCGAGATCGTCGGCGAATTCACCCCCGCGCGTGACGCGGCGGGCACGGAGACGGCAGTCCGCACGGCGTTCGAGAAGCTCGGCGACACGGCGTTGACGCTCGACTCGCTGACGCTGCGCAACCCCGAGGGGCTGTTCGTTCCCGCGTCCCGGCTCAACGCCCTCCGGCGGGACGTGACGACGGCTCTCGAAGCGAGACTCGTCGAGGCGAGAAAACAGCGGGTCGATTGGGTTTTGGAGGAAGAAATCCCCCCCCTGCCGACGCCGACCCCCCAGCCGTTCCGCTGGAGCGTGAAGGTGGATCGCATCGGCTGCCTCGACGCCTTCACGGCGGAGGACTGGGCCGACGTGGACGAGGTGATCGTCGATATCACGCGCGACCACCCGACGCTCCTCGCCGCTCGCCTCGCCGAGATCACCGCGCAACTCGGCCCCGACCGCGTCCGCCTGGCGCTGCCGCCGCTCTCTCGCAAGTGGGAAGAGAACGGGCTGGAACACAAGATCCAGCACCTCCGCGCGGCGGGCCATCGCCGCTGGGAGGCGGGCAACGTCTCGGCGTGGACGTACCTCGGCCTCGACCCGACGGCCGCGACGACATCGGATCTCGACCTCGCGACCGACTGGTCGGTCTACGCCATCAACCGCGTCGCGGCTCGCCAATTGCTCGGCATGGGCGTGAGCCGATTCGCCCTGTCGCCGGAGGACGGCCTCGCCAACCTCCGCCCGATGTTCGCGGAGTTCGGCCCCCGCGCGGTCCTGATCGTCTACCAGGACACGCCGATGTTCCTCGCCGAGTCGTGCGCCTACGCCAACCTGATCGGCGGCTGTCC
>JANXSH010000243.1 GCA_025356615.1 Planctomycetia bacterium
GGCCATTTGGCTCACTAACGCGCAGTCCGATAGGGGCGATCTCGAGTGAATCTCGGATTGAAACGGGGCGACTTTCGGATCCTCCAATGTCAGCACCTTCCAAAGCGCCCAGAGACAACATGCAAATGCCACACACCACAAAACAGCCCAAACGACATCTCCGATGCCATTGAAGAAACTCATGGATTACCTTTCCCGCACCGCCGACTGGTCCGCCAGCATCGAGTGCCCACTCGTCACGACGACATCGCCCGCAACGAGTCTCCCGCGCACCTCGATCCAACGACGCGGGGCACCGCTCTCCGAGTCGGTGATGATCTCGCCGGTCTGCACGACGACGCCGCTGGCCTTGCCTTCGCGGACGACGAAGACCTTGACGACCCCAGCGAACCGCACGACGGCCTCCTCGGGGACGGTGAGCGCCTGGTCGATCCGGCGCGTCTGCACGCTCGCCTTGACGAAGCCCCCGGCGGGGAGTTTGCCCTCCTCGTTCGGGACGTGGACCTCCAGCGTGAACGTGCGGTTGAAGCGGTTGATCGTCGGGTTGATGCGGGCGACCTTGCCGGGGAACGTCTGATCCGGGTAGCCCTCGACGCGCAGTGTGACGGGCTGCTCGCGTTTTACCTCGCCGATGACGCGCTCCGGCAGCGTGGCGACGAGCTTGAGCGGGCGAACGATGATGAGGTGGAACAGCCCCGCGCTGGTCGAGCGCACCATCTCGCCCTCGCTGACCTTGCGGGCGGCGACGACGTAGCGGACTGATTTGGGATCGGTGCATCCGGGAGGCAGACGGCTCGGCGAAGGCGACGGGACGACGACGCGCGTGTCGGTGAGCTTCTGCCGGGCGGTCTCGAGCTGCGCCCGCTTGAGGCGCGAGGAGGCGAGCGTCGTTTTTGCCTCCATCTCCGCCTGCTCTCGGGCCGAGATCGTCACGCGGTGTTCCGTAGAGACGCGATCCATCTCCTCGGTGCTGATCGTCCGACTCGCCGACAGTCTTCGGGCGCGCTCGAGGTTTTGCTTGGCGTTGATTTCGAGGTTGGACGCCCGGACGATCGCGGGGACGCGCTTCATGTCGATTTTCCCGTCGCCCGGAATCTCGGTCACGCCGAGGCGCGCGAGTTCCAGCTCCAGGCCGAAGACTGCCTCCCGCTCACCCAAGCAATAGTCCGTGTCGTCGATCTCGGCGAGTATCTCGCCCGGTCGGACCACGTCGCCCACGTCGTGGTGGAGCCGGGTGACGCGGCCATCGATCTTGGCCGACACGGTGACTTCATCGTGGCCCTCGAGCGTACCGACCATCTCGACGTGCCGCTCGACGATACGCGGCGTGGCGCGGGCCGTCGTGATCGCGATCTCGGCGGGGGCCGACTCCTTGATATTCTCGGCCCCCTTCGGCCCACCGCGCGAGGTGGAGACGAAGAAGACGCCGAGCCCGACGGCGGCCCCGATCAGCAGAACGGCCCACACCCGGCCCGAGGGGAGGATTCGTTTCATGACTTGGTATCCTTCATCTTGGCCCGCTCCTCGTCGCTGAGGATGCCCCGGAAGACGATGTCGAGGATGTCGCCCGCTTGCGTCTCGATCGGCTTGTGCCGGCCCGAGAAGTGGTTCGTGAACATGGTCCCGTAGACGAGGTCGTTCATCACGTCGTCGATGCGCGTCAGGGGCAGGTCGCGGAACCGACCGCTCGCGAGTAACTCTCGCAAGAGGGAGTGCCAGTGCGCCGCCCCCTCCTCCCGATGCCGGAAGTAGGTGGACTGCTTCCGGTCGCGGAACTCCGCGCGCTCCTGGATGAGTAACTCGACCTGCTCGGGATGTTCCTCAAAGAATCGCAGATACGCCAGGATCCCGCGCTCGAACACGTCGAGCGGGTCGCGGAGATCGGCGATCGCCGAATCGACCGCCGCCCGCATCCAGGTCATGCCCTGATCGACCGCAGCGAGGAACAACTCCTCCTTGCCGGTGAAGTAGAGGTAGAGCGTCCCCTTCGCCACATTCGCGGCGTCGGCGATGGCCTGCACGTCGGTCTTCTGGTAGCCGCCCGCCGCAAAGACCCGCGCGGCACAGCCGAGGATCTTTTCCCGACGCCTCGTTCGCGCCTCCTCGTCGGGAGGACGCCCGCGTCGGCGCTCCGGCGCAACCATGATCCAACCCCTCGAATTATGTGACTGACTGGACAGTCATAGTAATATCGCATCTCGGGAGTGGTGTCAAAGAGTCATTCCCAGCGGAGTGGCGAGGCCAGGGCTATTCCTTGTTTGGTCTTGGGCGGATGCGGGCAAGCGAGTAAACCGGGGGACGCCCGATCCCGTCGGCAAGGAGGCTCGCATGTCCCCCATCCCCCTCGTCGAGGCCCTCGGCTCCGTCCCAGATCCCCGCAGTCGCCACGGCCGACGATACCCCTTCGTCCCCGTCCTTTGCCTGGTCGCCCTCGGCCTCCTCATGG
>JANXSH010000244.1 GCA_025356615.1 Planctomycetia bacterium
CAGGGCCTACGCATCACGGCTTCTCCAAATTCTGACTTCCGACCAGGATTTCTGCCAGGAAGTCCGGGTCGAGAGCCGCCATGAATCGCTTCACCTCGATACTCTGCTTGCTTGGGTTCCGCTTTAGCATCGATAATGCCATCTTCCTCAGCATGGAGAGGTTGGCCGCTTCCATCCGTTGTTGCACTCGGTTGGCATCCTCACGGAACGTCACGTCCAAGTGCCAGTGGCACCCGTTCTCGATCCCCCAATGGCTCCTCAGCACCGTCCCGTACCGCTTCGCGGGCATCACCCTACTTCCGATGAAGTAGACCGTCTCCTCGCTCGTCCTGCCCTTCTCCGTCCTCTCCCGGTAGCACACTCCGATCACCGCCAGTTCCTCCCAAAGTTCCTTGTTCCGGATCCCTTCCTCCGGCACCGGCAAAGCCGTGTAGTGCCTCTTCTCGTGCCGACCGTGCCCCTTTTCCTCGGTCTCGTAGGTCTCGTAGTCCTTCCCCTCGACCCCCTTCTCGATCACCCCGATTACCGCCGCCTCGATGTCGTCGCGCAGGTGCTCCTGGTTGCCTTTGACCGTCAGCACGTAGTCGCCACCCCCTTCGACGATCGCCTTTGCGATCTCTTTCTGGCAGCCCATCGCGTCGATGGTCACCAGCGCCCCTTTCAACTCCAGCAGTTCTAGCAATTGCGGGATGGCCGTGATCTCGTTGCTCTTGCCATCGACGGCGACCTGGCCGAGCGACAGGCCGTGTTCCGTCGCCCAGGCGCTCACGAGGTGTAACGCCCCCAGTCCACGGGCGGGGCTGCCGGAGTGCCGCAGGGTCTTGCCGTCGATGGCGATGTGGTCGATCTTCAGTTCGCCACTGGCGGATTCGACCCAGCCCAGCAGGCAACGCTGCAAGGCGACGGGGTCGAGCCGGTCGAAGAGGCGTTCGAAGGTGTCGTGCGAGGGGGTCTCGTCGGGCAGGTCGAGGAACCCCGCCAGCCAGTCGCGCCGCTTGCGTCCGAACGCCTCGACCTGTTGCCAGGTGTTCGACCCGGCGATGACGGCGCACAGGGCGATGACGACGATGTCGAGCAGGCGGTGACGCTGGCAGTGCTGGCGGCGAGGGTCTTCGAGCGAGGTGAAGTGGTGTCGGACGGACAGTGGATTCGGGGACATGGCTTCGATTCCGTGAAGGGGTGGGGATCAATTCCATGCCAATCCTACGGCTACCCTCTTGACGAAATCAAGTTCCTGGCAAGAATCTAGGCGAGCGGTGATGCGTATGCCCTGCTGGGATCCCCAGCACGAGTATCACACCAGTCAGTTGTGACACGGGCATCCGGTGATGGAGGCTTAACCCTCTGCCATGTAAGGATATGTCCCAGATCAACTTCCCGGCTCGACTCGCCGGACCTAGCGCAAAAGTAGGTGCCGCGAGCCGAGCGGCACCGGACAGGGCGTGAGCGAGTCGGGCTTCCCGGTCCGGCTCGGCTCGCCGGACCTACTTCGGACCGGCCCCTCGGCCTCGAGTCGTTGGAACGATATCGGGAAGTAGTTGTGAGCCATATCCTAAGCTTCTACTCCTCACCCCCAACCCTTCCCTCCTGAGTACAGAAGCGCGGGGAGTAGCGCCGTAGTCCTACTCCTTTGGGCGATCGAGGCGATCGGGCAGTTTGCCTGACGCGATCTGGAACACGAACTTCCAGTGCAAGCCGATCCCCACCAGCACGCAGACGTGGAACAGTTCGTGCGGCCCGACGACGCCAGGGATCAGCACCGGCCAGCGGAGGAACTCCAGTATCCCGCCGACGGTGTAGGCCACCCCACCCCAGACCAGGGGTTCGACAAAGCGATAGCCGAACCTCCGCCACAGAGTCAGCACGGTGAACATCCCGGCCCAGCCCAAGACGATGTAGAACAACAACCCCACCCCTTCGGCCACGGCGGTGAAGAAGACGGTCTTGAGCGTCAAGCCTACCGTGGCCGCCAGCCACATCAGCACTAACGGCACCCAGCGAGGCCTCCCGCGAAAGCAGATGCCATGTACGGGAGTAAAGGTGCCCGCGATCATTACGAAGATGGCACCATGATCGAGTCGTTGGAGGATCCGTCGTTCATCGCCGACGGTGAGGAGGTGGTAGATTCCACTCGTGGAAAGCAAGAGAATACTCGCCAGGGCGAATACGGAGAGGTAACCCCAGGATCTAGGATGGAACCTCGCCCTCCGGAGGAGGACGGGCGTGAGGCAGGCGAACACGCTCGCCCCCACGAGGTGAGTTAGTGAACTCACGGGGTCGTTGAAGCCGGGGATCGGATACAGACCTGTTCCGGGCATCGGACGGTTCACTCACTAGATCCAGGGCGCTTATCTCGAATTCTCGCCTCGTCCGTCGGCGAGTGGGTACGAATCGATCTTCTTGTTGCGTTTCTCGATCGTAGATTTGTTGGCGGGTCTCCCCACCCGACCGAGTACGAGGCCAAACGTCGTCCGTGTCGAGCAGGGCTAGGAGTCCGCCCGAATATCGCTCCGTACTGCACCGGGAACGATGGCTCGGCACGTTCGGACGGCGATTGCCCTTATGATAGCGTCACCGACACGGAACGGCGCTTGCCGAACGCCGCACGAACAACGACAATAAAATGGACATCGCCGAGAAAGTCACGGGAGCAGCCCATCCTCTGCACGATCCACAACACCACGAAGGTCATGACTACCCCCCTCCGACTCGCCGTGTTGTTGTCCGGCGGCGGCACGACGTTGCAAAACCTGATCGACCGCATCGCCGACGGCCGGCTCGACGCCCGCATCGTCTGCGTCGTGTCGTCGCGCGCTGATGTCGCGGGCGTCGAGCGCGGCACGCGCGCGGGAATCCCCACCTTCGTCGTCGAGCGCCGGGCGTGTTCCTCGCGCGAAGAATTCAGCGCGCGTATCCTCGGCCACTGCCGCGAGGCGGGGGCCGATCTCGTCTGCATGGCGGGGTTCCTCCAACTCCTTCACATCCCCACCGACTTCGCGGGTCGTGTCTTGAACATTCACCCCGCATTGTTGCCGTCGTTCGGCGGCAAAGGGTATCACGGCCTGCACGTCCATGAGGCCGCCCTCGAGGCGGGGGTGCGCGTGACCGGCTGCACGGTCCACTTCGCCGACAACGAATACGACCGAGGGGCCATCCTCGTCCAGCGGACCTGTTGCGTCGCTCAGGACGACACGCCCGAAACGCTCCAGTCCCGCGTCTTCGCCCAGGAGTGTGAGGCGTACCCCGAGGCGATTCGCCTCGTCGCCTCGGGCCGGGTCCGCCTCGAGGGCCGACGCGCACTCCTCTCGCCGGAAAGGCTCTCCCCATGACCGCGCCCGCGTACCGCACGGTGATCGGCCTCGAGGTCCACGTCCAACTCCTCACGCGGTCGAAACTGTTCTGCGGCTGTCG
>JANXSH010000249.1 GCA_025356615.1 Planctomycetia bacterium
CCCCTGTAAAGGGGCTGGTTTCATGTCGTATCAGAACCAGCCCCTTTACAGGGGCCGCTCGCCTTACTCAGCCGATCGCCACGGAGCGTTCGGCGCGGAGGTCGGAGACTTCGCTGGCGATGACGCCATCGCGGATTACGAGCAGGCGATCGCCGTAGTTGGCGGCGTTGCGGTCGTGCGTCACCATGACGACTGACCGTTTGCCCGGCTCGGGAAGACTGCGCAGCAGCTTCAGCACCTCGGCGCTGTTGACCGAGTCGAGGTTGCCGGTCGGCTCGTCGCAGAGGATGGCGTCCGGGTTGCAGACGAGGGCGCGGGCGATGGCGACGCGCTGCATCTCGCCGCCGGACATCTGCTCGGGCAAGTGGTCGGTGCGGTGGCCCATGCCGATCCGGTCGAGCGACTCGGCTGATTCGCGGAGGGCCGCCGACCGCTTCATGCCACCTAGTAACAAAGGTAGGGCGACGTTCTCCACGGCGGTGAGTGTGGGCAGGAGGTTGAAGAACTGGAACACGAAGCCGATCCGCGTCCGGCGCAGGGTCGAGCGCTCCTTGTCCGACATCGCCGCGAGGTCTCTCCCCATGAACAGCGCCTGGCCGGACGAGGGCGTGTCGAGGCCGCCCGCGAGGTGCATGAGGGTCGATTTACCCGACCCCGACGGCCCCATGATCGAGACGAACTCGCCCGCCGCGATCGACAGGCTCACCCCGCGAACGGCGTTGACCGTCCGGGTGCCCTGTTGGTAGACCTTCGTAACGTTGACGAGTTCCATCATGGTCGCTTCGCTCCAGTTTTCAGTTTTCAGTTTTCAGTTTTCAGTTGGCGAGTGTTCGGCTCGAACGCCGAGGTCCGTTCGACCTACTCAACAGAAAACCGACAACTGACAACTGACAACTATGACTAGCTCAACTGAAAACTGAAAACTGAAAACTATGACTAGTGCAACTTCTTATACCGGATCCGACGCGGTTGGTCGGCCTCTTCGCCCATCCTTTGGCGGCGGAGGGACTCGTAGGTCTGATAGTTCCCTTCGCTCCATACCGTCTTGGAATCGCCCTCGAAGGCGAGGATGTGCGTGCAAATTCGGTCGAGGAACCATCGGTCGTGGCTGATGACGACTGCACAACCGCTAAAGGCGACAAGGGCGTCTTCGAGAGACCTCAGCGTGTCCACGTCGAGGTCGTTCGTCGGCTCATCCAGGAGCAAGACGTTGCCGCCGCGCCGGAGGAGCTTCGCCAGGTGGACGCGGTTGCGCTCGCCGCCGGACAGCTCGCCGACTTTGCGCTGCTGGTCGGGGCCTTTGAAGTTGAAGCGCGCGACGTACCCGCGTGAGGCGACCTTCAGCTTGCCGAGCATGATGTGGTCGGTGCCGCCGGTGATCTCCTCGAAGACGGTCGCCTCGTTGTTCAGGGAGTCGCGCCCCTGATCGACGTAGGCGAATTGAACGCTCTCGCCGACGGTGAGTTTGCCCTCGTCGGCCGTCTCCTGGCCGACCATCATGCGGAAGAGGGTCGTCTTGCCCGCGCCGTTGGCCCCGATGACGCCGACGATGCCGCCGCGCGGCAGGTCGAAGTCGAGGTTGTCCATCAGCACGTTGTCGCCGTAGGCCTTGCGGACGGCCTCGGCCCGGACGACGGTGCCGCCCAGCGGTGCGCCGGGCGGGATTTGGAGGACGAGATCGTCGTCGCGCTCCTCGTACTGCTGCGCGGCGAGTGCCTCGTAGGCCGTGAAGCGCGCCTTGTTCTTGGCGACGCGGGCGCGGGGGGCCATCCGCGACCACTCCAGTTCGCGCTTCAGGGCCTTCTGCCGGGCCGACTCGATCTTCTCGTCGCGCTGGAGCCGGGCTTGCTTCTGCACCATCCAGCCGGTGTAGTTGCCCTCGTAGGGGAAGCCCGAGCCGCGCTCCATCTCGAGGATCCAGCTGGCGACGTTGTCGAGGAAGTACCGATCGTGCGTCACCGAGACGACGGTACCGGCGTACTCCTTGAGGTGCCGCTCGAGCCAGGAGACGGAGTCGGCGTCGAGGTGGTTCGTCGGCTCGTCGAGGAGGAGCAAATCGGGCTTCTGGAGCAGGATCTTGCACAGGGCGACGCGCCGGCGCTCGCCGCCGGACAGGGTCGAGGGCATCGCCTCGGGGGGCGGCAGGCGCATCGCGTCCATCGCGATCTCCAGCATGCGGTCGAGTTCCCAGGCGTTGGCGGTGTCGATGGCGGCGTTGACGCGGTCCATCTCGTTGGAGATCTTATCGAACTCCTCGGGCGACGCCTCGGCCATCTTGTTGCCGAGTTCCTCTTGGCGGTGCAGCAGCTTTCGGATGGGCGCGACGGCCTGCTCGATGTTCCCCCGGACATCGACCGACTCGTCGAGGCGCGGCTCCTGGGGGACGTACCCTACAGTGAAACCCGGCGTCAGACGAGCGGTGCCCATGAAGTCGGTCTCGAGGCCCGCCATGACGCGGAGTAGGGTACTCTTGCCCGCGCCGTTGCCGCCGATCACGCCGATCTTCGCCCCCGGATAGAACGACAGCCAGATATTCTCGAGCACCTTGCGCTTGTTGTACGCCTTGGTGAGACCTTGGATGCTGAATATGTACTGCTCTGCCATGAAGTCCTCTGTGGGGTGCCATGCGTCTACACGGTCGCGCGTCGCTCGGGCGAACACCTGGAACCCGCCGATCTCGAAGAGTGGCAGGTCGTCGATGCGTATTCAGGGTAGTCGGTTCCGCCGCAAAGGTCAAACGCAGGTGGCCCAGGTGATACCCTCCGTGTCGCGCGTCGGTTCCACGGACCGGCCAACATGGGGAAAAATGATGAGAACTTCGCTCATTTCTCCTTCACAGGGCCGGAGGAGGGACTTATAATGGGTTGTAGTTTCATCCGGGACCGCCCTGGGCAGCCTTCTCGTCCCTCCGTCCGCATTTCTTTCGCTGCCGACCGTGGCGGTCTGCCTGACAGGAGAGCGTAACCATGAGTTTTCAGGCGAACGGGGAGTTGCTGCCGTCCGGCGGGGGGGACAACATCCCCCTCATCCGCGAGAAGCTCAGCATCGGCCGGCGCGATTCATGCGATGTCTGTCTGCGTTTCCCGAACATCTCGAGCGTCCACGCGGAGATGAATTTCCGCAACGGGTACTGGTACATCCGCGACTGTAGCAGTACGAACGGGGTGAAGGTCAACGGCGTCCGCGTGCAGGAAAAGATGCTTCATCCGAAGGACCGGGTCACGATCGGCAAGCGCGACTACTTCATACGCTACGACCTGCCCTCCGACCAGATGGGTCGCCTCGACGAGGTGCAGGAAGACGAGATCATGAGCCAGTCGCTGCTCGAACGCGCGGGACTGGCGAAGCCGAAGGACAAGAAGCGGGGCGGATTCGACCCTGCGGATTACCTACTGGAAGAGTGACCGCCGATCGATGGATTCATCCCCCAAGCCCGCCGATTGCAATCGGCGGGCTTCCTACTGTACTCGCGCACTTCGCATCCCTCGAACATTCTCCTCGCCCCTGATGACACTTCCGCCCCGACTGTTTATACTATCCCTCAACTTTCCTCGCTCACTCTTTCCTGGTGCATGCCGATGCGTCTCCGCTCTCTTCATGGTCAGACCTGGTTTGCTCTCGCGTTCGCTCTCCTGGGCGCGGCGACTTTCTTCGTGACGAGCGCTATGCAGTCTGCCGACAAGGCGAACGGCCCCGTTCGCTTCGGGCTGAAGGCGGGCGACCGGATCGCCATCGTCGGCAACACCCTCGCCGATCGCATGCAGCACGACGGCTACCTGGAGACGGAACTCCAGCGGCGATTCCCCCAACACTCCCTCTCCGTCCGCAACCTCGGCTTCTCGGGCGACGAACTCACGACGCGCCTCCGGTCGGCCAACTTCGGCTCGCCGGAGAGCTGGATGACGGCGCACAAGGCGGATGTCGTCTTCGCCTTCTTCGGGTACAACGAGTCGTTCGCCGACAAGGCCGGGCTTCCCAAGTTCGAGGCCGACCTCGAGGCGTTCGTCAAGGGCACGCTCGCGCAGAAGTTCAACGGCAAGTCGGCCCCGCGCCTCGTGCTGTTCTCGCCGATCGCCCACGAGAACCTTCACGACGCCAACTTGCCCGACGGCAAAGAGAACAACCGCCGGCTCGCGCTCTACACCGCCGCCATGAAGAAGGTGGCCGAGGCCCAAAAAGTCCCGTTGGTCGATCTCTTTACGACGACGAAAGCCGTCTACGACACCACGAAGAAGCCATTGACCATCAACGGCGTCCACCTCAACCCCGAGGGCAATGCCGTCGTCGCGGGCATCATCGGTGGCGAACTCTTCGGCGCTCAGGCCGATCAGAAGGGCGACCCCAAGGCCCTCGAGGCGCTGCGCAAGGCGATCGTCGATAAGGACTTCTTCTGGCATCAGCGCTACCGCACGGTGGACGGCTACTCGATCTACGGCGGCCGCGCCGGCCTGTCGTTCGTCAAGGGCCAGACCAACCGCGAGGTCATGAAGCGCGAGATGGAAGTCCTCGACGTGATGACCGCCAACCGCGACAAGCGCGTCTGGGCGATCGCCAACGGCAAGGACATCGAGGTCAACGACGAGAACACCCCGCCGTTCATCCCCGTCGTCACCAACAAGCCGGGGCCGCTGCCCGGCGGGAAGCACGTCTTCCTCGACCCGGAAAAGGCCATCGAGAAGATGACCGTCGCCAAGGGCATGAAGGTGAGCCTGTTCGCCTCCGAAAAGGACTTCCCCGGACTGTTCGTCAACCCCGTGCAGATGGCCTGGGACGCCAAGGGCCGACTCTGGGTCGCCGTCTGGCCGACGTACCCGCACTGGAAGCCCAAGGAGCCGATGAACGACAAGATCCTCATCCTCGAGGACACCAAGGGCACCGGCAAGGCCGACAAGTGTACGGTCTTCGCCGACGGCCTGCACTGCCCCACAGGGTTCGAGTTCTACAACGGCGGCATCCTCGTCGCCCAGTGTCCCGACCTGTGGTTCTTGAAGGACACGAAAGGCACCGGAAAGGCGGATGTCCGTAAGCGCGTCCTGCACGGACTCGACTCGGCGGACACGCACCATGCGTCGAACAGCTTCGCCGTCGATCCGGGCGGCGCGGTCTACTTCCAGGAGGGCACCTTCCATCACACGCAGGTCGAGACGCCCTACGGCCCGAGTGTCCGCTGCGCCAACGCGGGCGTCTTCCGCTACGAGCCGCGCGCCCAGAAGTTCGACGTGTACGTCAGCTACGGCTTCGCCAACCCGCACGGCCACGCCTTCGACCGCTGGGGGCAGGACATCGTCGTCGATGGCACCGGCAGCAACCCGTATCACGCCGCCCTATTCTCCGGCCATCTCGACTACCCGAACAAGCACGCCGGCCCGCCGCAGGTCTGGCAGCCGCGCACCCGCCCCTGCCCCGGCATGGAGTACCTGTCGAGCCGGGCCTTCCCCGACGACATGCAGGGCGACTTGCTCGTCGGCAACGTGATCGGGTTCCACGGCATCCTCCGCTACAAGATCAGCGATTCCGGCTCGAGCTTCGTCGGCAAGGAGGCGACCCCGATCCTCTCCTCGACGGACCCGAACTTCCGCCCCTCGGACATGAAGATGGGGCCGGACGGCGCGATCTACTTCATCGACTGGCACAACCCGATCATCGGGCACATGCAACACAACCTGCGCGACCCCAGCCGCGACCGCGAACACGGCCGGGCCTACAAGATCACCTACACCGCGAAGAAGCCGATCGTCTCTCCGAAGATCGACGGCGCGCCGCTCGACGAACTCCTCGATGTCCTGAAGGAGCCTGAAGACCGCGTCCGCGCTCGCGCCCGTCAGGAACTCGGCGGTCGGCCCACGGGGGACGTGATCGCCGCCGCGAAGAAGTGGGTCGTCGGCCTCGACAAGAAGGCCGAAGGCTACGAACACGACCTGCTCGAGGCGCTGTGGTTGCACCAGTCGCACAACGTCGCGAACGCCGAGCTACTGAATCAGGTACTCGCCGCGAAAGACTTCCGCGCGAGGGCCGCAGCGGTTCGCGTCCTGTGCTACTGGCGCGACAAGTTGCCCGATTCGCTCGACCTGCTTCGCAAAGCAGCCGCTGATGAACACGCCCGCGTTCGTCTCGAGGCGATCCGCGCCGCCAGCTTTTACAAGGAGGCCGAGGCCGTCGAAGTCGTCCTGATCGCCGAGGACAGGCCGAGTGATCGATTCATCGACTTCGTTCGCGGCGAGACGATGCGGGCGCTCCAGCCGCACGTCCGCAAGGCCATCGCCGACGGTCGGAAGATCCGTTTCAAGACGCCTGCGGGGGCACGCTACTTCCTCAAGACCGTAACTACCGACGACCTCATGAAGATGGACCGCAGCCAGGGCGTGTACCTCGAGTTGCTGTTCCGTCCTAGCGTCCGGGATGAGTTCCGCCGTGAGGCGCTCAAGGGGCTTGCTGGCCTGGAGAAGAAGCCGGAACTTCGCGTCTTGCTCGATGCGATTACCAACAACGATCGGACCGCGACCAGCGAGGAGAGCGTCGCCTTCGACCTCGTCCGCCTGCTCAGTGGCAGACCCGCCGCCGACCTCGCGGCCATCCGGGACGACCTCGAGAAACTCGCGACCTCGGCGAAGCAGCCGATCAACCGGCAGCTCGGGTACGTCGCCCTCGTCGCGGCGGACGGCAAGACCGACGACGCCTGGAAACTCGGGACCAAGTCGGTC
>JANXSH010000297.1 GCA_025356615.1 Planctomycetia bacterium
GGCCCACCAGTGCGGGTCGCCTTCACGCAGACTGGCGCTGTCTCCGAATTGGTGGGCCTCGCTTCGCTCGACCCACCCTACAGTCTTCCTTCGGTGCATTTCTCTGTGTCCTCTGTGACTCTGTGGTTAGTCTCTTTTCACGCCGCTGATCGCGTCCCAGGTCGGCTCGCACTCGGCGTAGGCCGACGAGGCGCGTGCGCGCTCAGTAGGGCCGCGAGGCGAACCGAGAGGTTCTCGCGGGGGATTGCCTCGATCTTGCCCGCGACGGCGAGTGAGATCCGTCCCGTCTCCTCGCTGACGACGAGCAGGATCGCGTCGGTCTCTTCGCTGGTGCAGAGTGCCGAGCGGTGCCGCATGCCCATGTGCATACTCGCCCCTTCGGGCAGCTGGCCGAGCGGGAGTTGGCACGCCGCCGCCGCGAGTCGGCCACCCGTGAGGATGACCGCTCCATCGTGTAGCGGGCTTCGCTTGCCGAAGATCGCGCGGAGGAGGTTGGCCGACACCTCGGCGTCGAGGCGGACGCCGGTCTCGATGTACTGGGCCATCGACATCTCGCGTTCGATGACGATGAGCGCCCCGACGCACTCGCGGGACATGGCCTCGGCGGCGTCGGCGAGCCGATCCGAGATCGGATGCTGTTCGGTCTGCGTGAAGTAGCGCAACATCGGGTAGCGGCCCAGGAGCATGAGACCGCGACGCAATTCGGGCTGGAAGATGACGAGCAACGCCAGCGTCATCGTCGTGAGCAGGTAGTCGAGGACTTTACTGAGGACGCGCAACTCGAACGCGGCGGTCACGACCTGGGCGAGCAGGAAGAGGCCGACCACGACCAGCCCTAGGCCGCGCACGATACCCGCACCGCGTGCCTTCCCGAGAAGGCGCAACAGCGCGAACATCGCCACCGCTAAGATGGCGATCTCGACGACATCTCTCGTCGTCGAGGTTTCATACAGTTGCATCAGCCGGTCGTACAAAGAGCAGGCTCCCTAGTGCGGAGTGTTCAGTGTTCAGTGTTCAGTGTGAGACAATGCGTCGATCACTCGGACGGCGTCCCTCGTCTGGGCCACGTCGTGGACGCGGAGGATTTGGGCCGATCCGAGGGTCAGGGCGTGGCACGCGGCGGCGAGTGAGGCGGCGAGGCGGTCCCCGACGGGGCGATCGAGGAGCCTGCCGAGGAATCCCTTACGCGATACCCCCAGGAGGACGGGACGACCGAGTTTGCCCAGGTCTGCCAGGTCGGCCAGGAGACGTATGTTGTGCTGGGACGACTTGCCGAAGCCGATGCCGGGGTCCAGCACGATGGCCGACTCTGCTATACCGAGTTCGATCGCTCCCCGCAACCTCGCCTGGAGGAAAGCGACCACCTCCGCGACCACGTCGGCGTAGTGTGGCTGGATCTGCATGGTCCGAGGCGTGCCCTGCATGTGCATCAGCACGACCCCCGCCCGGTGCCGTCGGAGGACGGCGGCCATCTGCGGGTCGCCCAGCGCGGAGATGTCGTTCACGATGTGCGCCCCCGCCTCGAGGGCCGCCTCGGCGACGACGGCCTTGGTCGTGTCCACGCTGAGGGGGAGGGCCGTCGCCTGTGCCAGGCCGCGAATCACCGGGACGACGCGGGCCAACTCGTCCTCGGTGGTGATCGGCTCCGCGCCGGGCCGAGACGATTCGCCGCCGATGTCGAGAATGTCGGCCCCCTGCCGCGCGAGTTCGAGGCCGTGCGCGACGGCGATAGCGGGATCGACGAATCGCCCGCCGTCTGAGAAGCTATCGGGCGTCACGTTGACGATGCCCATGACGAGCGCGGGTCGGCCCGGCGTCAAGGTGCGGTCGTGGAGGGTCCAGGTGTTCATGGGTGTGCGTTCTCGGAGGTGGAGCTAAGGCGAGCAGCAGAAAGAATGCTCCCCTCTCCCCCGGTACTCAGGGGGAGAGGGGTCGGGGGTGAGGGGGAGAGACAGTGCCATCGAAGAACCCCTCACCCCTAACCCCTCTCCCCTGAGTACAGGGGCGAGGGGGACAAGAGAAGAACCCCTCACCCCCGACCCCTCGCCCCTGAGTACAGGGGCGAGGGGGACCGGAATAGATGCCGCTCGCCTCACCAACCCTTTTCCATCACGGATACGATCTGCACGGCCATTCGGTCGATGTTCTGCTGGAGCGATGTCGAGATCGACTCGCCGAGTTCGGGGCGGAAGTGGCCGACGGATCGCACCGTGACCGGGACGGCTCGCTCGCGAGTCACCGGGTCGATGATGGCGACCTCGTTGCTGCCAGGACCGATGTCACCCGTGGTCGGCATGCGCGGGGTCGAAGGGATCTGCACCGGATTGCTCCCCGGCTGCGAGATGATATCTCGTCCGCCCATCGGGCCGGCGGCGAGGTCGTCCGGGAAGATCGGCTGACGAGGGTCGGCGGGGAGGGGCTGCCCCGGTCGGCGTGAACGCCGAGTCAGGATCTTCCCCGTGCGAAGGTCGCGCCACACCAGCTCGACGATGAGGGTCGTCTCCGCCTCGCGGACGGTGTTGAACTGCGTGTAGTTGAGTAGCGCCTTCGTAAACCCGACGATCGTGCCCGTCAGTTCGGTGTCCGCGTTGTCCTGATTGATCTTGTACGGCGTCTTGAGCTGCATCTCCTTGATGATTGCCTCGGTCAGATCCTGCTCGAGGCCGGGGATCGTGGTTGCCATGAGGTTCACGCGCGTCTTGAAGATCGGCACGCGAACGGTCTTGTAGCAGGTGTCGTAGTTCGGCTGCGTCGTGTAGCCCAGGATGTCGAAATGCCCATCCCAGGCGCACGAGGGCAGAAGCACCGCGTAACTCGCGAGAACGAAGAAGGCAGCGAGGGTCGAGCGACGCATGACGTATCCTTTCCTCGGGAGACAAGGTGAGGCGTCTGGGATAGAGGGTATCCTTGTCACCTTGTCACCTTGTCACCGTGTCAGCTACTACTGCGGCACGGGCGGCGTGGGCACCAGGGCCGGCACCGGGCTTCCGATCGGCGGGGCGGCGGGCGTCGGCCCGCGATCCCATTGATTGATCGTCGAGGGGACGGGCCGATCCATCGACAGCGGCGCGGGCTTGGCCTGGGGGCCGGTCGCCGGTGCGGGGGCCGGCTTGTCCTTCTGGATTTCGGCGCGTAGCTCGTTCCAGCGCTCCTCGGCGAGGCGAGCGGCCTTCGTATGCGGGTAGCGCCGCCGGACGAGTTCATAGTAGAAGTACGCCGAAGGGTTGTGGCCGATACGCCGGTAGAATTCGGCCCTCTTGAAGTCCTTCTCGGCCTGCTGCTCGTTGACGCTCGCCAGCTGTTTCTCGAGGAAGGCACGTTTCTCCGGGTCGGCGGCGATCTGCGGGTAGTTCCGCATGCCGGCCTGGATGAGCTTCCGCGCCTCGGCCGTCTTGCGGCCGTCGTAGTCCGACCCGCCGGTACTCATGTGGGCGCAGAAGATGGCCAACTCGAGCGATTGCGGGGCGAGCGGGCTTTCGGGGTGTCGGGTGTGGATCTGACTCAGGTAGTAGTACCCCTCGCGGTAGTCCTCGTTGTACATCTTGACCACGCCGCACCAGAAGAGCGCCTGGTCGGCGAGAGGGCCGTTGATGTCGTGCAGACGCACTTGCTCGAGGAGCTGGATGGTTCGGCCTTCGCGGTCGAGCAGAGGCTTGCTCTTCTCGAAACTGATGAAGTGCGGCCAGACGACCCAGCGCTTGCCCTCTTTGCGCTCGCGCTCCTCTTTCATCTCCATGCGAGTCTCGTCCAGCCAGTAGTTCGCGATCGTGAACATCTGCGTGACGCACTGCTCGCGGTAGGTCGAGTTCGGGAACTTGCCGAGCAGCGCGACGTAGCGGTCCGCAGCGCCGGGGTAGTCTTTCTGCATGCGCATCGCCTCGGCGCTGTAGTACATCGCCTCCTGGGCGATCGCGGGCGAACTCTTCTCGTTGTCGGCGATGCGCGAGAAGAGGCTCTCGGCCTTCTTGTAGTCCCCCGTGCGGAACTGTTCGCGTGCGGCACCGAGTTCGGCCGCACTGACATCCGACACCGCGGGGCCGGACTTGTCCTCGACGAGGCCGTCGGGCCGGAGGATGAACGTGTCCTTGGCCGGTCCGGCGGGGGTGTCCGTGCGAAGGAAACTCGGCGTGAGGTTCGGCAGACACCCCGAAGCGCCGACGAGGAGTGTGGCCGCAAGCCCCAGCACGGGGCCGGTTCGGCCGACCATCCTGCCCAGGCCGCCCAGCCATAGAGACCGCCGTGTGGTATTCACGTCCATCAACCCCCCGGATTAGGCCAACAAATAAGGCAACAGACGCGGAGGTCTTCCGCGAAGGGCCGTCAGGTAATCGCCCAGGAGCCTGCGAACCTCCGCCCGACCTTCGGCCCGCCTCGGCTCCCGCCACTCGGACCCCGGTCGATCGAGATCGACCAGGAACCGCCACCCCTCGACCGACACCTCGCGCTGGTCGCGATGCCCCGACCGGCACACCGGGCACAAGATCCCCCCCGCCTCGGCGCTGAACGCCGGGGCGACCGCCCCCGTCGCCCGACGTTGGCACGTCGCACACCGATCGAGGACCGGGCGATACCCCATCTCGCCGAGAAAAACCATCTCGAAACGCATCGTTTCCAGTGGGACATCCGAGCCGACCGTCGCCAGCGCGTCGAGAGTCGTCAGGGCCTGATCGAACAAGTCCGGGTGCGGGTCGAGATCCTCCGTCCAGTCGGCGAGCAACTCGGCGACGTAATACGCCGCGTAGAGCGCCGACAGGTCCTCACGCAGCCGCGCGAATCGTCGCACGACCTGCGCCTCGGTCAACAGGTCCAGGCCTCCGGAGGTTTTGCGAATGAGGACGATACCGCAGACCGTCAAAAGATCAAGGGCGGAATCGAACGAGGATCCGAGACGACGGCCGCCCTTGGCCAGGACGCGCACCTTGCCCAGCTCGCGCGTCCAGAGCGTGGCGATGCGACTCGTCTCGCTCCAGTCCGTCGTCCGCAACACGAGGGCGGTGGCTCGCTCCATCGGCATGGGGCATGGTCCTGATGAGGGTGCCGGGGGAGTGATCGTGTAGCCGCGACGCGAAGCGGAGCGCGGGGGAAGCGCTCC
>JANXSH010000299.1 GCA_025356615.1 Planctomycetia bacterium
GCCCTGGGTGCGCAAGGAGATGCCCGCGCTGAAGAGCGCGGTGATCCGCAACCCGGCGTCGTCGCACCCGCTGATGCGCGACCTCAGCGGCCTCGACGAGATCGCCTTCAGCGACGCCTTCCGCTTCGACCTGCGCGAGGCGAGGGTGCCTCCGCGCGTGCCGCGCCTGCTCGAGGCCGACCGCGAGACGGCGCTGTTGTTCGAGTTGCCGCGCGGCTCGTACAAGGATCTGGTGCTGACGTTCCCGCTCGTCAACGACAAGGGCGAGTGGACGACGAATTGGAATCTCAAACTCAGCTTCCCGGTGTTCCTGCGGAACGTACTCTATCAACTGGGCAACGTCAACGACGCGGCCGCCGAGGAGACGATCCAGCCGGGCCAGGTGAAGGTGTTGCGCCCCGAGGGGTCGCCGCAGCGGATCGAGGTGACGGAGCCAGGTAAGTCGGCGCGGGCCGTGGCACGCGGGTCGGGCGTGGAGTTCGTGTACCAGAATACCGAGAAAAGCGGCGTCTATCAGGCAACCTGGCCGGGCGGTGGCAGGGCATTTGCAGTGAACCTGCTCGACGCCGACGAGAGCAATACCCAGCCGCGCGACGAAATTAAAATTGGCGAGCAAAATATCGAAGCGGACCAGGTGCGGCTTCAGTCCTATGATACATGGAAGTGGGTCGCGCTGGCGGCGCTCGTGCTGCTGGTGCTGGAATGGGCGGTCTATCACCGGCGCGTCTGGTTCTGACACACTGTTCCCCTCGCCCCCTATACTCAGGGGAGGGGGGAGGCATTCTTCCGGTTCCCCATACCGTGATCGCGCACGACGACACACACCATGAAAATAAAAAACGACAAACCGGCGGCCATGAAGACCCGGTCGTTCATGAAGTATCGCTCGTTCATCGCCGGTCACTACGACGGCATGGCCGGGGCGCTGACCGGCTTCACCGGCCTGGTCACGGGGCACGAAGTCCTCGCGGGCCGACTCATCCGCCCGGAGCGCTTCGACGTGCGCGGGTGCAAACAGATCCTCGACGCGGGGTGCGGCAACGGGCGGTACACCAAGTACCTGCTCCGCCACGCCGACCCCGGTGCGACCCTGACGACGTTCGACCTGTCGCCCGCCATGCTGAAGCGCGCCCGGAATCACCTCAAATCGGATCGCGTGAGCCACGCCGTCGCCGACCTCACCTGCTTGCCCTACGCGGACGGCTGTTTCGACGCCATCGTCTGCGGCTGGGTGCTGGAACACCTGCCCGATCCGTCGCTCGGACTGTGCGAGCTGGCCCGCGTCCTCGCCCCGGCGGGTCGGCTGCTGCTGATGACCACCGAGAACACGTTCCTGGGCAAGATGTGCGGTCGGCTGTGGCACTGCCGGACGTACCAGCGCGACGACCTGCGATCGACCTCGTCGCGTTGCGGCCTACGCTGGGCGCGCGAGTTGTGGTTCACCGACTTCCACCGCGTGATGCGAATGGGCGGGATCGTGGTCGAACTGCACCGCGAAGGGGCCGTGAATGGCTGACGGCTGGTATTGGCCGCACGTCTGCCGCGTGGAGAAGGCGATTCGCCACCTGACCCGGCTGGTGCGACGAGGGGGTCTGGTCGCTCTGCCGAGCGAGTCGGGGCCGGTGGTGGTCGCCTCGGCGCTCGCATCGGACGCGGTCATGCGCCTGAGAAACCTCTTCCCCGAGACCGACCTGGAACTTCTCGTCGAGGGTCGCGCGGCGGCCCTCGACTGGGTGCCCGACCTGGGGGCGGCGGGCCGGCGGATCGCGGATAAACTATGGCCGGGGCCGGTGGCCCTCGTCTCCGCCGAAGGCATGGAGCGCGGCCTGGCCGGGTGCCTCCCCGAGGAGGCCCGCGCCGCGATCATGGGGGCCAACGGATTGACCCTACGCAGCTTGCTCCACCCTGCCGCCGAGACGGTGCGGCGAGGACTGGCGAGTCCTCTCCTCTGCGCCCCGGCGGCTCGCATGAGCGAATCGGTCGGTCAGGAGTTGGACCTCCTCATCGAGGACAGCCCGGTCGTGCCCCGAGAGGTCAGCGTCGTCCACGTCGCCGGGGCGACCTGGAACCTGCTCCTAGAAGGGGCGACCTCGAAAGCGGACATCGAGGCGCGGTTCGCCCGAGTGATCGTCTTCGTCTGCACGGGGAACACCTGCCGCAGTCCCATGGCCGAGGCCATTTGCAAGAGGCTGCTCGCCGACCGGCTCGGATGCACGGTCGAGGAGCTCCCCGCGCGTGGGTGGGTCGTCTCGTCCGCCGGATTGGGAGCAATGGAGGGGATGCCCGCCGCGCGGGAGGCGGTCGAAGTCGCACAGACTCACGGCGGCGACCTGAGCGCCCACCGGAGCAAGCCGTTGGGCGTGGAGCTGGCCCGAGAGGCCGACTTGTTGCTCGGCATGACCCAGGGGCACGTCCGAGCGCTCCGCGAGGCCCTGCCCTCGCACTCGACCGGGGCACGGCTGTTGAGCCAGGAAGGCGACGACATCGACGACCCCATTGGGCGACCGGCAGCGGCTTACGAAGCATGTGCGCGGCAGATGCGAGAGTGCATCGAGAGGCTGCTCGCGGAGTTGGCGTGAGAGTGCGACGAGATGCCAGTCGAATTTCACCCCCCGGACGGCTGCCCACCAGGGGCTTCCGCCTATTCCTTCCAAGGTCACCCTTTTTGTCCTTTTTCTATCAAGACGCGAGCCGTAGACCGATGAGAGCCTCGGATCGACATCGCCTCGAAGGGCTTCCGCGCTTTCTCCGGGACCGCCACCGCCATCCCTTCCGAGTAGACCGCCCGTTCGGTGCCCAGGTGGTAGCTGGACAACTCCTGGTCCACCCGTGGCATCCCCTGCCCACTGCCCAGCGCCCCCTTGATCCCCATCAGCAGGTTGTAGGCCGTCAGCGCCAGGGCGAAGGCGAACAACGCCGCCTTCGGGTAGCCCAGCGTGTTCACCTCGCAGCGCAGGTAGTCCTTCGAGTCCTGGCACGCGGACTCGATTTGCCAGCGCGTGCGGTAGAGTTCCGCCAGCCGCTTCGCCCCGACCGCACGCGGGGGGCACGTTTGTCCGTAGCCGGATTTCCGTCGTGCCATCGCGCAAGGGCATGTGCAATCGGACAACGATGCACCGATACTTCAGCGGCCCGATCCGCACCTGCTGCTCGAAGAGGTCGCCCGTGGCGTTCGAGCCCACCCAGCGCTCCTCTCCCAACGACGCGAGCTTACTGCCGGCATGGTGTCGGACCAGGAAGTAGGCCTTCTCCTCGGCGATGCCACTCATGTAGTCTCGGTGCAGAAGTTACGGTCGCCAGCCACAGGTCGTCCGGCCGCACGAGGGCCAGCAGTCGCGGGAACAGGGACCGCTCGCCGGTGTAGGCGTCCTCGCAGGCAGCACGACCACACCACCACCGCCCGCGACAACGGCGCAGCCACAGCGCCCGCCGCGCGAAACGGG
>JANXSH010000039.1 GCA_025356615.1 Planctomycetia bacterium
CCTCGCCCTGGTCATGCAGTATGAGGAAGGCGAGGATCTCGCGCGTCTGGTCGAGCGACGAGGCCCGCTGTCGGTCTCGGCCGCTTGTGCCTCGGCGGTCCAGGTCGCGCGTGGCCTGCAAGAGGCGTGCAAGAAGGGCATGGTCCACCGCGACATCAAGCCGCAAAACCTCCTTCTCTCCCTCGAGATCAAGCAGGTGATGATCCTCGATTTCGGCCTGGCGAAGATAGCGAGCGAGAAGGGGATCGACGCGGGTCTGACGGGGGATGGGCAGATGCTCGGCACCCCGGCCTACATGGCCCCGGAGCAGAGCCTCGACGCGGCCAAGGCCGACATCCGGGCCGACATCTACAGCCTCGGCTGCACCCTGTACTTCCTTCTCACGGGCGAGCCGCCGTTCAAAGGCAAGAGCCTCTTCGAGATCCTGCAAGCGCATCAGTCCACACTCGCCCGTCCGCTGAACGAAGTGCGCCCGGAAGTGCCGACGGCACTAGCCGAAGTGGTGGCGAAGATGATGGCCAAGGATCCCGCCCAGCGCTACCAGACGCCAACTGATGTCGTCTCCGCGTTGGCCCCGTTCGCCAAGCAAGGTGCCAAGTCGGCAACCCCCAAATCGCCCTCGCCTCTCGCGCCAGGAGTGGGCCGGACCGATTCAATGGTCGGCAAAACGAGTGGGATGGGGCCGGTCGCCGTCACACACGTTGGGAAGAAAAACGAACAGGCGACCGTCATCGCTGTCGGCAACCCTCCGGAAGTCTGCGCCACGCTGATCGAACCCAAGGCCACTTCGGCCACGACAAAGAGCGCCCGCGATCGGAAGCGAAGTCCCACCGCAAAGCCGGCGGCGAAGAAGATGTGGATCATCGGGGCCGGGATCGTGGCGCTGGCGCTTCTGGTGCCGCTCGTTTGGCTCGCCGCCGTCCTACTTCGCGTCGAAACCCCGAACGGAACCCTTATCGTCGAGATGAACGACGACGAAGTCGAAGCCCGTATCAAGGGTGGGAAGCTGATCCTCTCGGGGCCGGACGGCAAGGTGCGTTACACGCTGACAGCGAAGGACCGCAACAAGAAGTTGGACGCGGGGGAGTACAAGATCCGCGTCGAGGGGGCGGATGGGCTGGTGTTGGATACACCGGAGTTCACAATGAAGAAGGGGGACGAGGTCAAGGTCCGCGTGACGCTCCAGCCGATGCCCGCCGGGAAGATCCACGCCTATGAACACGGAGGCAAATGGAGGATCGAAGGGGATGAACTCAGCCAGGGCAAAAATGATTTGGACTGCGTGGGGTTGGTCTTTGGCGATCCTTCATGGACGGACTACGATGTGACCGTAGAAGTGCAGCGAACCAGCGGTACAGGGAAGTGCTGGGTTTGTTTCCGCATTACAGACTGGCTGAACCACTTTGCCTTTGAAACGACTGGAACTCAGCGAGCAATTATCAAGAAAACCGATGGTTCCGCCAATGATGTCGGCAAAAACAAATGGACTGACGACGGCAAATGGCACACGATGACCATACAGGTCCGAGGCGACCATATCCACTGCTCTATGGATGGCGAAAAGAGGGTCTTCAACAGAGACGACGAACAGCATCCGAGGGGGTATGTGGGGCTGGTGACGCAGAAATTGGCAGCCCGCTTCCGCAACCTGAAAATCACCGATTCGCGTGGTCGTATCCTCCTCGACGGGGTTCGCAATCTGAATATCTCGAATGGCACGAGTAATCCTGGAAATGACAAAGTTAGTGCAGGAAGCAGTTGGACCGGCATTCTCAGACAGATTCAGAAGGGCAAGGATATCACCCCTAGAAAATCGAAGCTCACGATTCAGAAGCGTGAGGGGACGAGATTCGAAGGAGAATACTGGAACTACAGTTCCGACAAACCGAATGCTGGAATGACGATCGCAGGAAATGTTGATCCGATGGGTAACATCACCTGGAGGGCGACTGGGTTCATAATCCAAGGAGGTCTCGATAATGATAACCTTACCGTGTTGGTGGGAGGAGTCGTCAAAGGGAAGCGGATTCGTGCCTATGTCATCTTCCCGTCGGGGCTTATTGCAGAAGCGACATCCACCCTGGATGAATGATCGCTGCCGCAGCCTGGTCTCGAGAGTCTTTGGCGATTACACCGAGTGAAGTGATCGAGAATGCCTCCGCATCTCTCTCAGCCTTCCTCCCAAGATGGGCCGGGCGCGCCACGCGAGTGCCACTCGAACCACCCGT
>JANXSH010000341.1 GCA_025356615.1 Planctomycetia bacterium
CTCGGGCGTGACGAAGTGTTTCGCGGGGTAGATGTTGAGTTCGTCTTCACTCCTTATCGTCTCGCCCGTCAACGGGTTGATGACCGCGAGCGATTCGATCTCGTCGCCGAACAGTTCGATGCGCAGGGCGAACTCCTCGTAAGCGGGCCACACCTCGACGGTGTCGCCGCGCACCCGGAAGGTGCCGCGCGTGAAGGCGATGTCGTTCCGCTTGTACTGGATATCGACGAGGCGGAAGAGGAAGTTGTCGCGGTCCACCTGCTCGCTCTTGGCGAGGTGGATCATCATGCGCTTGTAGTCGCTCGGCGAGCCGAGGCCATAGATACACGAGACGCTGGAGACGATGATGACATCGGAGCGACTCACGAGCGCGCTCGTCGAGGCGAGGCGGAGACGGTCGATGTTCTCGTTGATGAGCGCGTCCTTCTCGATGTAGATGTCGCGCTGCGGAATGTAGGCCTCGGGCTGGTAGTAGTCGTAGTAGCTGACGAAGTAGTGGACCGCGCTCTTGGGGAAGAAGCCTTTGAATTCCTTGTAGAGCTGGGCGGCGAGCGTCTTGTTGTGGGCGAGGACGAGCGTCGGCTTGTTGACCGCGGCGATGACGTGCGACGCGGTGAACGTCTTGCCGGTGCCGGTCGCCCCCATCAACATCTGGGCGGCCTTGCCCTCACGGATGCCCTCGAGGATCTTCTTGATCGCCGCCGGCTGATCGCCCGCGGGCTGGAACTTGCTCGACAGCTCGAACTTGGCCGACATAGCGCGCGTCCTCTCGAGAGTTGTTTATCTGTACAGTATTGTAGGAAGAAGCTCACCACAGAGGAATACGGAACGGGACGCGGATGGGACGGAGGAAGAGGATTCACACGGATCAGAAGAATGGTTTCTCTCGTAGGATCCGTATTCATCCGCTTCATCCGTCCCATCCGTGTCCCATTCATTCTTTCTGCTTACGCCGGGTAGAATCCCTTACCTTCCGCCGCCAGCTTCTTCAACAACTCCGTCGGTCGAAAGCGTTCGCCGAGCGCTTCGTACTTCGCCAGCTTCTCGACCACCGTGGCGATGCCGAGCGTGTCGGCCCAGCGGAGGAGGCCGCCTCGGAAGGCGGGGAAGCCGATGCCCAGGATGAGGCCCATGTCCACGTCGCCCGGCTCGCGGACGATGCCCTCGGCGAGGACGCGCGACGCCTCGGTGAGCATGGGCAGGAAGAGCCGGTCGGTGATCTCTTCGACGCTCGTCGTCGGCGTCCCCGGTCGGCGCACCTTCGCGAGGAAGCCTGCGAGGGCGGGGTCATCCGCGCCACGCCCCTTGGTGTAGGTGTAGAAGCCCGAGCCGGTCTTCTGGCCGAGTCGGCCCGCGCCGACGAGTTCGCCGAGGATGCGCGTCGAGACGGCGCGATCGGGGAACGCCTTGTCGATGACCTGGCCCGCGTACAGCGACGTGTCGAGGCCGACGAGGTCGTTGAGAGTGATCGGCCCCATCGGCATGCCGAACGCGGTCGCGGCCTTGTCGATCAGGCGCGGCGAGACGCCCTCCTCGAGGAGGAGCAGCGACTCGTTGATGTAGGGGAACAGGATGCGGTTGACGAGGAACCCCGGACAGTCGCGGACGACGATCGGCGTCTTGCCGATGCGTCGGGCCAGCGTGACGAGCGTGACGACGGTGTCCTCGGAGGTCTGCTCGCCGCGAATCACCTCGACGAGTTGCATCCGATCCACGGGGTTGAAGAAGTGTAGTCCCGCGAACCGCGTCGGGTCGGTGACGGACTTCGCCATCCGAGTGATCGAGATCGTGGAGGTGTTCGACGCCAGGATCGCGCCGGGCGGGAGGATCTTCTCGACCTGAGTGTAGAGCTTGACTTTCGCCGACTCGTTCTCGACGATCGCCTCGACGACCACGTCGCGATCCGCGAATGCCTGCGGGCTGAGCGTCGTACTGAGGGCCGCGAGCGCCGAGCCAGCCTCGACCGGCGTCATCCGACCGATCTCCACCCGGCCATAGAGACTCTTCGTGATCGCGGCGACGCCCTTTTCGATGGCCGCCGGGACCGAGTCGAGCATCACTGCCGGCACGCCGCGCCGGACGCACGCCCCGGCGATGCCCGCGCCCATCAACCCCGCGCCGATGACGCCGACCTGGCCGACGGGTCGGCCCTTGGCAGATGCGTCGGCGGTGCCGGTGTCCTTAGCGAGTCGTTGGGTTTGGAAGAAGATGCTGATGAGGTTGCGCGACACGATGCTACCTACGAGTGGGACGAATTGATCTGTCTCGACCTTCAGGCCGTCCTCGAGCGGAAGGTTACACCCCTTCTCGATGGAGGTCAGCGCGGCGGGCGGGGCGGGGTATTGCCCGCCGGTCTTCGCCATCACCTGGGCGCGGGCGACGGCGAAGGCGAACGTCGCCTGCTCCTCGCTGAGGCCGACGGGCCGACGTTTGATGTCGCGAAGCGCCTTCCACCCGCCGTCCTTCGCGGCCCAGCGGACCAGGGCGAGCGCCTCGTCGAGGAGCTTGTCGGCGGGCACGGCGTCCCAGGCCAGGCCGATCTCGCGCGCCCTCGTCGCCTTGGCTGATTCACCGGCGCAGATCATTTCGGCAGCGATCGACGGCCCGACGAGACGTGAGAGGCGTTGCGTGCCGCCCCAGCCGGGGATGAGGCCGATCTTCGTCTCGGGCAGGC
>JANXSH010000359.1 GCA_025356615.1 Planctomycetia bacterium
TCCCTGGGCATGACCGTGTCGGTGTCCAGAGTGAGGACGAATCGGGCGCGCGGAACCTTGGCGAGCGGCACAGAGGTAGTCGTGAAGCTCGAGTGCATCGCGCCGCGCAACAGGTGGTTGAACTCCTGGAGCTTGCCGCGCTTGCGCTCCCACCCCATCCAAGTGTTCTCGGGCGAGTCGAACAGGCGTTTACGATGGAACAGGAAGAAGCGCGGGGCCGATCCGGGGGCGTGGCGTTCGTTGAGCCGCGCGACGCCCTCGAGCATGGCGGTGATGCACGCCTCGTCGGCGGGCATCATCTCGGTCAGGGCGTCGGTGAAGTCGGTCAGGAGCGCGAAGACCAGTCGAGGGTCGGGGTTCGCGAGGTAGTGTTGCTCGAGCCGTTCGACGAGTCCGGCGGCCTGCTCCGGCTTGCCGATCAGGGTCGGCACCACGACGAACGTCGTGCAATCCTCGGGGATACCCTTGCGCAGGTCGAGTCGGGCCAGGATGCGCGGCGGGAGGAGCCGACACAGGATGAAGTTCGCCAACAGAACCCCGACCTCACTCGCCGGGAGGAAGCACGCGACGAGGACGAGGAGCGCCATAAAGACGCCAGCCCACGAGAGGAAGACGGCGGGAATCAGGACGAGGGCCATGACGCCCGTCAACAACCCGAAATAGGTGACGTGGGGGTAGTCACGCATCCACCCCCGCCAGCGATCGGCGAAGCGCGGCCGATAGCCCAGGGTCCGCTCGAACTCGGGTCGTCCCTCCCCGATCAGGAACCAACTGACCTGCCCGGTGAGCGGATCGCCCGCGTGGGCCGTCGCCGCCGTGATCGCGGCGCGCGCGACGCTGATCTCGTTCCAGCCGCACCCCCGCGCGAGTTGCTCGACCGCCCGCCGACACCGGTCGCGCGTCGGGAAGTCCTGTCGTGGGTACACCTCGCCGGGGTCAGACCGCAACTCCGCCTCGACGAGGCTCGTCGCCTCGAAGAAGACGGCCCAATCGATGACGCCGAGCAGTCGCAAACTCGTGATGGCGTTGCCGATCGACACCTGGTTCGCCGCCTGTCGGCTGTATTCGCGGTGGCGCGCCTGGGGCAGATCGACGAGGAGGCGGCTCGACCAAGCCTCGACGGCGTCGCCAGCTGCTCCGGGAGGCGGCTCGTTGTCGCGCAAGCCGTCGGCGAGCGCGACGAGGAAGGCGTCACTCGGTCGGGGCGGAAGCCGAGGCACCTTCCCCAAACGGGCGTCTTCGATGGCGGATGCCGCCTCGTCCCGGCTCAGGATCGTGCCCATGATCTGGTCGGCGAGCCGCCGCAAGTTCTCCAGCAGCGCCAGGCGGATCATCGACGGGATGGCCCACACTTCGCCCGTCGAAAAGGGGGTCGTCTCCTGGTGCGCCTTCACCACTTCGCGGATCTGCGGCTCGCTCAGCGCCGAATCGGTGTGCCCCAACAGAGTCGTGGCCAACGGGTAGATGCGCGGCATGCCCGCGAAGGGACCGACATCGAGCGCGGGCAACTCGCGGTAGTAACGGCGTGGCAAGCCCGTCTGGACCTCGCGAACCACTTCCTCGATGATGTAATAGTTGTCGAGGAGCCACTCCGTCTCGCCGGGGACCGGCTTCCCCGCCGCCGTCATCTGCGTGAGCTTGGCGGTTGCCGACTCCAGACGCTTCGCGTTGTCGCGAAAGCGCCGTAACAAGTCGCCCGAGCCGCCCGGCTCGGCATTCGCCCCATCCCGAGCGAGGGTGGTGACGGCCTGGAGCAATGAGAGATGCCCCGCCCCCTCGAAACGAAGTGGGGTCGGGGCCTGATAGGGGTGATCCGCGAGGATACTCTCTGGTGATCCGGGAGACATCGTGCTATTGCCCATGGAAATCCTTTATCAACTGACGGTCGATCCCGGAAACGACGCAACCCTCGCGCCGCAGCATCGATTAGTCTATTGAAAATGCCCTCATGGATTGTTGGGAGGGCGAGGCTCCTGCCGAGCCGGGAGGCTCGAACGCTTCCCGGACAGACTCTTACAACCGACTGCTCTGCCTTGCGCGTGTATACCCGGCCTCGATATCTAGCGGCAAGCACCCGAGGCCGCGAACGGGCAACGGCATGACGGGTAGTTGCTGACCGACGCTCAACGGCACGAGCCAGGTGTCGATGAGGTTCGACTCACCGCGCCGGACGGGGTGGTAGGTCGCCGCATAGAGGAACGTCTCGTTGGAAAGCGCGACGGCCGGGGGCCAGCGGAGCAGTGCCGTCAGTGCGTTATGAAGGTTGGCACGACGGCTCGTGACCACATCGACGACGAGCAGGCTGACGCCACATTGCAGGTACGCCGCGCACTTGGCCGCGAAGGCGTCCCGCGCCTCCGGGCGGTCCTTGTTGCCTGGGCTGACCAACTCGACGACCGCAACCAATACCGCGCCGTCTCGCGTGTCGAAGATGCGTACCTCGATGTCATCGGGAAACACCGCAGGCACGGTGTGCGTCGCCTTCGGAGGTGCCCAGGCGGCGACGGCTGCCTTCCCGTTGGTCGGCGGTTCCGAGTCCGACCCCTGGTCGAACTCGGCAACATCGGCTTCGACCTGGGCACCCAAATGAACCTGGACGGCCCCGAAATAGCGCGGTGGGAGCATCTCGTTGAGTTGATCGAGGATCGCTCCGCACCACAGACTATGGAACGATTCCCAAGGCCGGCGCGAGACGATCGGCGGGTGGAAGTGGTCGAGCAAGGGCATGATCGATCCTCGAACGAGGGCGTCAATCCATCCCGAACGGCTGCGCGTTGCCCGCTCCCAGAACGGTGTCTTGCTGGCACAGACCGGCCCGGACACGACTCAGCTGGTTGAGGTAGATGTTGTCGCCGTCGATGCCGACTCCGGGGTGCGCACACCAGCGGACGTTCCCTCCGACGAACAGGACGTTTTGCCCCGCGCCGCCGTGGTTCATGCTGTTCGCCCCAACATTACCGGCGTCGGCGAGCAAGGGGAGGTCGTCGCCGGAATCGCGGCGGAGGCCGGTGTGGCGGTCGGCCTCGGTGAGGTAGCCGAGTGAGTAGGCGTAGCGTCCGGCGAGGTCGAAGGCGACTTGCCGGTACTTCGCGGGATTCTCGCGGTGCAAGGTCTCCATCTCGGCGAGGGTGCGGCGGGGCGCTTCGGAGGATCCCGCAGCGGGGCAAGCGACGCGAACATCTGCCAGCATTCCGGCATCCGTTAGCATGGGCACGAAGAGGCCGGCCGCAGAGCGCGGGCCGTTGCGTTCGATGAACGGAAACGTCTCGTCGTGGTTGTCGCCGTAGACCGAGAGGGCGGTGTGGATCTGGCGCATGGTGTTGGCGCAGGCGACCCGCTGATAGGCCTGCCACTGCCGGGCCAGGAGCGGGAAGGTCAGGCCACCGACGAGGACGAGTAGGAGGGCGGCCACGACGCCATCGGGCCAGCGCAGGCGGCGACGGGGCGACGAGCCGGCCTGGTCCACCGGGGTCGGCGGCGCGGGAGGCAGCATGCAGTGGTGTTCCGCGATGCGTGCCAGCGTCCCGAGCGCCAACGTCGGCGGCGGGACGATGTCGGCGTCGGCGGCGAGGGGGGACAGCGCCTGCTCGAGGAGTTCGAGGCGAGCGCGGGCCTCGGGATGGGACAGCAAGTAGTTTTCGACCCGTGCCTTCGTGACCGGGTCGAGCAAGTCCAGCGCGTATTCGACGAGATGTTCGTCCATATCCGTTAAACTTCGTTCAAGGATGGAGACGCCCAGACCTCCTGGAGCTTCACCAGGGCGGCGTGGAGGCGAGACTTTACGGTGCCGACGGGTATCTCCAAGATGTCGGCGATCTCGCGATATTTCAGACCCTGATAGTAGGCGAGGAGCAACACCTGCTTCAGGAAGTCGGGCAGTTTCTCGACGCTCGCCCGGACCTGCTCCTGGCGCTCCTTCGCCGTAGCGGCCTCGACGGGCGACGCCCCCCGACTCTGGAGCAACTCCAGCAGCCCGGCGACCTCGCCCTCGCCGCTCTCGTTCCACGTCTCGTCCAGACTCACCGCTTGATGCCTGCCGTTACGCCGCATCGCGTCGATGGCCTGGTGGGTCGCGATCGTGTACAGCCAGGGCCGGACGGGCCGGCCCGATTCGTACTGACCGCTCTTGACGTAGACCTGGAGGAACGTGTTCTGGAAGACATCCTCCGCGAGGGTGCCGTCGCCCAAATAGCGCCGCAGGTAGCCGTACAATTCTCGTTCGTAACGACGAACGAGAACTCCGAACGTCTCCGCCTGACCCTGGCGGAATCGGTCGAGCAATTCCTCATCCGAACAGCGGTTCAGCGCGTCGTCGGACTGCACGGGTTCCCGATCTTCTGTACGAGCCTGGACACAAAAGGGTTCACCCCACGGCGAACCTGTCTCGTAGTGTTTAGAGTCATGGACGCTGTCGCCCCTCTGGTGGGCCTCGCCCGCTCGACCCACCCTACGGGTTCACTCTAAACTCTTGCACTCTCTATCATGTCACAAGACGCGGGGCGAATTGTCAAGCGCACGAGCCGATTTCCTCGATTCCACTTGCTGGACCGTCCGCTCTGCCCGTCTTTTCCGCTTCCTCTGCCTCCATCGTATTCGGAACCCGATCATGGACACCCCGTACCGGATTCTCCTCTACTCGATGCTCCTCCTGCTTCCCTCGGCCACCTTTGCCGACGGACCGCCGGACAAGAAGCAAGATATTTCGCCCCTGGTGAGCAAGATCGAGGGTGTCTTCGAGCGCCCCGAATATCGCCACGCCCGCTGGGGCGTCCTCGCGGTGGACGCGGCGACCGGCAAGACGGTCTACGCCCACAACCCCGACCAGCTCTTCGCCCCGGCGTCCGTGACGAAGCTCTACTCCTGCGCCGCCGCCCTCGTCGCCCTGGGCGCGGATCACCGCTTCGAGACGCCGGTCTATCGCCGGGGAGCGATCACCAAGGGCCGACTCGACGGCGACCTCATCCTCGTCGCCTCGGGCGATCTGACGATGGGAGGCCGAACCGACAAGGCGAACAAGATGGCGTTCGCCAACGACGATCACATCTATAGCAGCCCCGGCAAGAAGACGACCGCCGTCACCCCCACGAACCCCCTCGCCGGCCTCGAAGACCTCGCCCGCCAGGTCCAGGGCGCGGGTATAAAGCGAATCTCCGGCGACGTGCTGATCGACACCCGCCTCTTCGAGCAGGCGAACGGGTCCGGCAGCGGGCCGGGGCTACTCACGCCGATCGTCGTCAACGACAACGTCGTCGATGTGATCGTCCGCCCCGGCGACAAGGTCGGCGAGAGCGCGACCTTCGCCCTCCGCCCTGCGACCGATTTCCTCCAGATCGACGTGCAGGTCAAGACCGCGAGCAACAAGGACCAGCCGCAGATCCACGTCCGGCGCGTCGGGCCGCAGCGATTTACCGTTCGCGGCGTCATCCCGATCGGGTCCGCGCCGCAGGTCCGCATCTGCATGGTGGACGACCCCGCCGGGTTCGCCCGCGCCCTCTTCATCGACCTGCTACGCAAGCAAGGCGTCGAGGTCGCCGCCAGCGCCCTGAAGGCTCCCACTGCCGAATTGCCCGAGAAGGGGAGCTACGAGAAGCTCCAGCGTGTCGCCTTGCACCGATCGCTTCCCCTGTCGGAAGCGCTCAAGGTGACGCTCAAGGTCAGCCATAATCTCTACGCCAGCACCCTCCCGTTGCTCGTCGCCGTCAAGCACGACAAGCGAACTCTGCGGGAGGGCATGCGGCAACAGGGCCGAATCCTCAGCGATCTGGGCGTCGATGTCAAGGGCATCTCGCTCGAGAGCGGGGCGGGCGGCGGCGACGGGGATAAGGTCTCCCCGCTCGCCACGGTCCAGCTCCTCCAGGGCCTCCGCAAGCGCCCCGACTGGGCGTCGTTCGACGCAGCCTTGCCGATCCTCGGCGTGGATGGCACGCTCTCCGAGGCGGTCGAGAAGGACAGCCCCGCGCGGGGCAAGGTGCGCGGCAAGACCGGCACCTACACGGACATAAACCTGCTCTTGGGCCGAGCGCACCTCCGCGCGAAGTCGCTCGCGGGGGTCATGACGACGGCCAAGGGTAAGACGCTGGTCTTCACGATCTTCGTCAACGACGTGCCGCTCCCACCCGGCGGGAGCGGCACCCGCGAGGGGAAGGCGATCGGGCAACTATGCGAGATCCTGTACCAGCACGCGCCGTGAGGGTGTTCATCGGACGGCGAATGAGTACCGATTCTCCTGAATTCCACAATGACTCGACATCGAACACCAGTTCCCCGCCCCCGAATTCGGGGGCGAGGGAGAATATTACCCCGGCACGAATGTTCCCTACACATCATCGCGTGCGGTGTGACTACGGAAGTAGGCAAAGGAGAGGCGCTGCCCCAAGCCCAGCGATTGCAATCGCTGGGCTTCACCTACTTCCATAGTCACACCCATCGCGTGCCTTGCTAGAAACCCTAGGAACCCTAGAAACGCTCATCGGCACCCATTGGCGGCACCTGGGAAGTGTCTCCAGAATTCCGAAGTGTGCACAAAACGCTCAAAACCCTCTGCGCCTCCTGCGGACGAGGGCGCGTGCAAGGAAGCCTGGCCCCGAAACCCTCCCCTCGCGCTTTCCCCCTTCCCCTCGACCAACTTTCGTGCCGGGAGAATACGTTCTGCCGCTCGCCCTGGCTGGGATTTGCCCCGGATGAACCCAGAGGGAGGACCGAGTGCCCCATTCAGACCTTCCTTGTGAGCCTATCCCGATTCATTTACAGTAGTTTCAAGGATCACGGGAAGGCGAAGCGAAGACCCCACCCCCCGCCCCCCTCTCCTAAAAGGGAGGGGGAGCCGGCGGCATGTCTTTGGGCGTGATGTCTCCCACGGGCCGGTCTGGCTCCCCCTCCCTTTTAGGGGAGGGGGCTGGGGGGTGGGGTCTTCGCTTCGCCTTCCCGTGATCCTTGAAACTACTGTTTACCGCACCTCCTTCAGAACCTTCCGCAGCACGGGCAGGATTACTTCCGTCATCACCTCGTGACCTCTAGGATTGGCGTGATACCCGTCCGTCGTCCAACCGGTCACGTCCTCTGTCCGCTCGCCTTGCTTCCGCCAACGCGCCCAGTGGTCGATCAGCGGGACTTTTAGCTCCTTTGCCAATTTCGAGCAAGCCGCGGCGCACTTCTCCAGTCGCACGTTCGGGTTCTCATCGGGCAAGCCACCCTGACGTGCCTTGCGGTCGTAGCAGGGCGGAGTCATCAGCACGGGCTTGATCCCCGCCTTGCGCAGGAGCAGCACCATTTGACGCAGGTTCTTCTCATAGTCCTCCAGGGTGATTCGTTCCTTCTTTTGGCCGCGATCGACGTGGCTGTCGTTGTGGCCGTACATGATGCAGACGACGTGGGGCTTCGCCGCAACGATATCGCGACCGAATCGCTCGATCGCCTGGTCGGTCCGCTCGCCCCCGATTCCCCGGTTGGTCACTACAGCAGTGACCTTCTCATTCCGCAGGGCGGCTTGGACGAGGGAGGCGAACGTCTCATTCTCCTTGACGCCCGCGCGAACGCCTCGGGTGATCGAATCGCCCAGGAAGATGATTCGCACTTCATCGACGGGCGGGAACAACAGGGACGCCAGTAGCACGATGGCCGACATGAGGTTCTCCGAAGGGGGCGAGCCTCTGAATCACGAGATCCCGAGCAACTCGACATCGAACACCAGCTCCGCCCCCGGCGGGATGGTCCCGCCCGCGCCGCGAGAGCCGTAGCCGAGGTCGGCGGGGATGTGCAGCTTGCGCTTGCCGCCGACCTTCATCCCGGCGACGCCCTCGTCCCAGCCCTTGATGACGCGGCCCGCGCCGAGCTTGAAACTGAACGCGCTGTTGCGATCGACGCTGCTGTCGAACTTCGTCCCGTCGGTCAGCCAGCCGGTGTAGTGGACCTT
>JANXSH010000373.1 GCA_025356615.1 Planctomycetia bacterium
GTCTGGCCTGGGGCGACGCCTGCACTGCCGGACGCCCTGGCGCGATCCACGACGCTGGCCGCGACGCTCATCGAGGCGGGCAAGGGGGCCATCGCTCCGGCCGTCTCGGCCTGGGTTCTCGCGCTGGTCGAAGGGGGAAGCCGGGCCCTGATCCCGATCGGCCTGAAGATCGCCGCCGCCATCGCGATCGTAGTGGGCACCGCTTGTTTCGCGCTCCACCGGCCCGGTACGCCTGGGGACGCGCGCAGCGCCTCGCGTCCGAACGTCGGCGCGCCCGCGACAGGACAGCCCGAGGATAAGCGCAGCCCGACGGACACCCACGGCGATGCGCTGCCGAAGCACGCCGTCGCCCGGCTCGGTGCCGAGCGGTTCCGCAGCGACACCTGGGTTACGCAAGTGGCCATCGTGCCGGGCGGGAAACAACTTCTCGGACATGGGTTCAGCGATGTCATCCTTTGGGATGCGGCGACGGGCAAGGAGATCCGTCGGTTTGCCGGCCCCGGCAAGCGAAAGGAAGGCGGTATCACTTACTCCGTCCATATCGGATCGTTCGCTGTGTCGCCCGAGGGCAAGACGCTCGCGGTGGGAACCACCGACGGGACGGCACTCGACTGTCCGATTTTGCTGTTCGACCTCGCCACCGGCCAGAAGCTGAGCAACTGGCCCGGCCATCGGGGAGATCGATTCTCGGCGAACAACGCCCTCGCGTTCGTGTCGCCGTCGCTGCTGGTCTCCGCAGGGGCGGACGGCTCGGTCCGCGTCTGGGATTCAACCGCGAAACGAGAGGTCCGTCGATTGACGCCACCCGAAAAGAGTTCTATCGGTCAACTCGTCCCCTCCCCGGATGGGAAATATGTGTTCGGAGCCGGCTCGAACGACAAGTCAGGCCAGTGGATGGCGTGGGAGGTGGCGACCGGGAAAGTCGTCGGCCAATTAGCCGACCTGCCAGGCACGTCCGTGAAACTGGCCGTGTCGCCCGACGGGACCACACTCGCGGTCGCCATCGGAGTCGGGCAAACCGCCAAGGGAGCCGACCACACCGAAGTGCGTGTCTACTCGGGGCCGGACTGGAAGGAGCGCAAGAGGTGGAAAGCGCACGAGGGCAAGTTCCCGTGGCGGTGTTCCGTGGCGTTCGCACCCGACGGCAAGACGATCGCCACCGGCGGGGCCGATCCACTGGTCCGCCGATGGGATGTCGGCACGGGGAAGGAGATCGGTCCGGCGATCCGACCGTATAAGTATGCGAACAAAGTCGCCTATCTCGACAAGGAGACGCTGCTCACCTTCGATGCCCAAAACACGATCAAATGTTGGAACCCGGCCACGGGCAAGCCCAAGCTCGAGTTCGTCGGCTCCGAATCCCACCTGACAGCGTTAGCGTACTCCCCCGATGGGCGGCATGTGGCGGCTGGGGGCGGGGACGCGACCATCCGCGTGTGGGAAGTCGCCTCCGGCAAGCTGGTCGCCCACTTGAAGGGCGGTCTGTCCGACATCACCTGCCTGCGATTCAGCCCCGATGGGAAGCAAATCGTTTCGGGCGATTCCGGCGGGGCCGCGAGGTTGTGGGATTGGTCCAAGGGCGGCGAACCCGTCCGAACTTTCCTCGACCACAAGCCGTGGTTGCATTCGGTCGCGTTCAGCCCCGACGGGAAACAGCTCGCGACGGGAGACGAGGCGGGTGTCGTCCGGGTTTGGGAACGGTCCAGCGGGAAGAAGATCCACGAGTTCGTGGGACACACGGCCCAAATCGCCGCACTCGCCTATTCCCCGGACGGGCGAATGCTCTTCAGCGCGGGCTGGGACCACAGCATCCGGCAGTGGGAACAGACGACCGGCAAGGTGGTCCGCGTTATCAAAGGGACACGAACCCCGGCGGGCCTCCTGTTGTCGCCGGGACACACGAGCGTCGTCACCTCCTTGGCGGTTTCGCCTGGCGGGCGATGGCTGTATTCGGGCAGCTACGACCACACGATCTGCGTCTGGGAGACCGCGACGGGCCGGTTGTGCCGGGTTCTGAAAGGCACGGATCGGGACCACAACAGCAGCGTCAACACAATCGCACTGTCGCCGGACGGGACGCGATTGGCCGCGGCCATCGGGGACGAACGGCACAAGTCTTCGGTCCATGTGTGGGACATCACGACCGCCGAAAAGCTCGTCGCACTCCCCGGCCATCGCGGCGGGGTGACTCAGGTATCGTTCTCCCCCGACGGACGACGACTGGCGTCGGCGAGCACGGACACGACGGTGCTGATCTGGGATGCGACCGTCCCGGCCCGAAGAGCGCGGGTAATGGACGCGGAGTCGGTGACGAAGCTCTGGGACGATCTCGCCTCGGATGACCCGGCGATTTCTTACGCGGCCGTATGCCGATTGGCCTCTGCGGATGCCAAGACCATCACCGGGCTGAAGGAGAAGCTCTCGCCAGCGGTCGCGGTCGATACCAAGAAGGTGGCCGAGTGGGTGGGACGGCTCGACTCGGATGTCTTCGCGGAACGCCAACAGGCGAGTCGGTCGCTTGCGGATCTCGGCCCAGGGGCCGAGTCGGCCCTGCTCGTCGCGCTCGAGAAGGCGAAGTCGGCGGAGGTCAAAAAACGCCTGAAACGACTCCTGGGTGCGTGCGCAGCGGATCGCCAGCGTGTGGGCCACGCGATCGAGGCGCTGGAGATGATCGGCAGTCCGGAGGCGAAACGACACCTCGAAGTCCTCGCCCGTGGGGCGAGCGGTGCCTACGTCACCAGCGAAGCGGCGTCGGCGATCGCGCGTCTACGAAAGCGGTGAGCAAGCGGGACGAATCGCCTGTCGCAGCGTTAGGGACTGGAGCAATCACGCGGAAACGCCATCACTCCGGTCGTTAACCAGTAGTTTCGAGGTCACAGGGCGATGCTGATTAGACCCCACCCCCCGCCCCCTCCGCTAAAAGGGAGGAGGAGCAAGACCGGCCAGACCGCAAGGGGGAGGTTTGACGC
>JANXSH010000380.1 GCA_025356615.1 Planctomycetia bacterium
GGGGTGGAGGATCTCGGCGAGGATCTCCAGCGACTCGACGAGGCGCGGCCCCGGTCGGTTGAAATACTGGTTGCCGTCCACGGCGAACACGCACCCCGCGCGGACCGCCTCCAAGTCGCCCCATCCGGGCCACGCCTCCAACAGGGGCAAGTCCTGACACGTCCGCTCGAGGTCGTACCCGCAGGGCATCAGCACGATGATGTCCGGCCTCGTCGCGGCGAACTGCTCGCGCGTGAGCGTCGGCGAGTGCCTACCCGCCTCGCCGATGACGTTGACGCCGCCCGCGCGTTCGACCAGTTCCGGCACCCAGTTCCCCGCCGCCATGAGCGGCTCGACCCACTCGACGCAGGCGACGCGAGGCCGGGCCGATAGGCCACCGATGCGCTCCGTGATAGCCGCCATGCGCCCACGCATCTTGGCCTGCAACGCAACGCCGCGATCATGGGCGTCCAGCGCGAGGGCGACCCTCTCGATGTCCGCGAACACGTCCGCGAGGGTGTTCGGCTCGAGGGACACCAGTTGCGGGCAGCGCCGAAGCCAGGTGCAGACCGCACGCTCCACGTCGCGCAGGCTCACCGCGCAGACCTCGCACTGCGACTGCGTCACGATCACGTCCGGCTCGAGTGCCTCGAGGCGCTCCGCGTCCACATGGTAGACCGACAACCCCTGCCCCACGAGCGACCGCACCTGCTGATCGATCGCCAGGCTGCCCGTCGTCACGTCGAACTTCGGCGCGGTGACTGAGGGCAGTCGCTTCACCGAGGGCGGGAAGTCGCACTCGTGGGAGCGCGCGACGAGATCGCCCTCGAAGCCGAGGGCGCAAACGATTTCCGTGGCACTCGCGATCAGCGAGACGATTCGCGGCATGTCGGCCTTTCACGGCGAGGCTTTGCAACGAGGGGACCGTATGACCCATGATACGCGATCATGGGTCCGGTGTCCCCCGCGATGCGAGCTCGCCGTTACGGGGTCGCGGGCGACTCGTCCAGCCGCGTCGTTCCCTCACGGACTTCACCCCCTCGGGTAAACCGGAGCTTCACCTCGGCATGGCTGTCGAGCGCCTGGACCGCCTGACTGAGCTGGACCCCCGTGAGGACTTCCTCCTCGTTGACTGCGGTGATGACATCCCCGCGAACCAGGCCGGCCGCCGCCGCAGGTGTCCCCGGCGTGACCTCTGCGACCACGACGCCGGGTTCGACGATCGCGCCGAGGGGGAGTCGCTCTTCGGGTGACTTCTCGTCTCCCGTTTCGAGGCGAACCTTGGCCTCGGTACTTTGTCCGCTCCGTATCACCCCCAGGACGATCTCCCCGCCGTCGCTGTCGAGGATCGCGTCACGCAACTCCGGCCCGGTCAGAACGAGGTTGCCGTTGACGCTATTGATGATGTCGCCCCGGACGAGGCCGGCCGCAGCCGCAGGCGTGCCCGGCGTGATCTCCGTCACGACGACGCCGGGGTCTACGACGATCCCTAGATGATTGTGTGTCTCCGGCGCTACGGTTTCGGGAGGCGTCTCGACTGGGCGTGACTCCTCGGCGATCGGTTCGGGGGCCGGCTTCGCACTCTCGTGGGAGTGTTGCTCCTCCGCCCATTCCAACCTCAACGCGGCTAGTTGATTCTCGGCGTCGGCGTTCTCGGCCCGGAGGGCTTCGAGGCGGAGACGGGCCTGTCGTGTCTCCTCGTCGATCGTTTCACGCTGCTTCGCGGCTGCGGCGTGGCTCGCCTCGGCTTGGGCCGTTGCCGCCCGGAGGGATTCGAGACGGAGACGGGCCTGGCGTGTCTCCTCGTCGATCGCTGCACGCTGCTTCGCGGCTGCGGCGGCGCGGGTCGCCTCGGCTTGGGCGATCACCGCTAGTCGCTCTCGGGCGTCTTCGGCGTGGCGCGGCAAAGTCTGAATCGCCTGTCCGGCCTCGCGCAGGGAGTGGTGGAGTTTACTGATTTCCTGCTCTAATCCCTGGACGAACTGCTGACGGACTCCGGAGATCTCCACCCCGGCGGCCGCGTGTTCGCGCTTGACCTGATCCGCGCCTTCCCGCGCCTGGGCCAGGAGTTGCTGATGGGCGGCGCGGGCCTCCTTCGCCTCGGTCAGTAATTTTTCGTGCAGACGGCGGGCCTCTTCCGCCTCGCGGAGGAGTCGCTCGTGTGCCGCCTGGGACTGTTGACGCAGTGCGTCGAATCCTCGATCGGCACTCTGACGCTCCTCGCGTTCGCGCTGGAGTTCCGTCCGCGCCTCGCGGCACTGCTGGAGGAGGGCGTCGAGGAGCGCCGCAGCCTCGCGGGCCTGGGGGTGTAGATCGACGGCGGGTTCACGAACCTCCGCCACGACAGGGACAAGAGGTGCGGGGGCGAGAGCCTCGGGGACCACGGCGGGGATCTTTCGCGCGCGCGGCTTCGTGGGCGGGAGGGTGGCGACCTCGGGGGCTGGCGCGGGGAGGTTGCTCTCGCGCTTCGCTTCCCTTTGCTTCTTGGGCTTGGGGGGTACGGGGGGAGGCGCCTCCTGCTCCACAAGCCCAGAAAAAGCAGATGCCGCTGCGTCTTCATTGGGCCGGACTTCGGCGGGTCGCTCTGCCTTGCTTTTCACTCGCGCCATGGCGTCCTCCCTCTCCCGTTATCGCTACGCTCGACTCAAACCGCCGTGCGCTTGTGCGCCAGGGCGTGGTCCCTCTCGAGGACGTGTTCGCGCTCCCGGCGCGCGTGGTGGTAGGCCAGCCCCACGAAGGCGATCCCGAGACCGGCGATCGCTGCCGACATCAGGAAGACGAGGATGAACAAGAGCGGCCTGTCCATCGTCGAAAGTTGCAGGACGGTCGGCTTGCCCTCTGTCACGGTGTGCCAAGAATAGCGGGTTCCGATGCCCTGGGCGGTCAGGCCAAGGCCAATGAGTGCTCCCGCCGCGATGATCGCGCCGCATAGTGCTCGCATGAATACTTCCTCCCGAATAGGTCCGTTATTGTCGGAACATGGTTTCGAAGAACGACAGGAATCCGCCACACACGACGACCATGCCACCCAGGATCATGATCAGGGTGCCGCAACCGCACCCCGGCCACGCGCCGAACCGCCCCTGCGGACTGTAGTCGCCGCTCCTGCCGAAAAAGCCGCCGCTACCCAATTCGGGTCCGCCGTCTGAACTCATCTCGCTCCCCTTCGTGTCGTAGATGTCACTCGTTATCCCAGTCCCCTCCCGCGCCGGGAGAGGTTTCACGCTTCGGCCTATACGCCGCCTTCGCCTTGATCGCCATCGGGGCCCAGCCCTTGAGGGCCTGGACGCGATGCTCGTCGCTGGGGTGATCGGAGAGGAACTCGGGCTTGCCGGCTTTGCCCCCGTGTGCCTGCGCCATGCGTTCCCAGAAGGCGACGGCCGCTCGCGGGTCGTAGCCCGCGAACGCCATCAGGAAGACGCCGATGTGGTCGGCCTCTGCCTCCTGCATGCGGTCATACGACAGGCTGCGGAGGATGTTCTGGTGCGTCTGCGCCCTCGCGACCCGCTCGCTGGCGTGGTGCGCCAGGGCGTGGGCCATCTCGTGCGACAAGACCGTCGCGACGAAGTTGTCGTCGTTCCCGGCGAGTTTCAGGATGCCCGTGAAGACGACCATCTTGCCCGCAGGCAGGCAGAAGGCGTTGATCTGGTCTTCGCGGACGACGCTCACCTCCCACTCGAAGCGGTAACCCCGGATGCGTAGGTTGATCTCGCGCTGGAGCGGCTCGATCGCGGCGGCCTTCGCCAGGCGTTCGACGATGCTCGTCACCCGACCGACTTCCGGGCTACCTTTCGCCAGCGAGCGTTTGCCGTACTCTTGCATGACCTCCGCGTAAGCCCGCTTCCCGGTCTCCAGCTCCTGACGCGGGTTCAGCGCCAGGGGCTGTCGGCGGCCCCCAGGCCCCTCGCCGATCTCCCGGTTGCCGCCCTTCGCCTCGCGCGATTGCGGGGGAGCGGGCATGTTACAGCCGACGCTCAGGGCGAGCAGCAAACCTGCCAGGATCGTCTTCCGAAAACCGCCGACTGTCCGCATGGAAAAGCCCTCGTTGGGTCATGTCGATGCCTAGAGAGCAAATGTGATGCCAATCCGCATCGAGGCATGAGCGCGAGGAGGCGAAGGGTGTGGCAAGTGTTTCGGTAGCCGTCCCCAGAGGCTACCGCCCTCTCTGGAGTGCGGCGAGAATCGCCGCTTTGTTTTTGCTCCGAGCTACTCCGCGCTCGGTGGTTCACCGCTTGCCAAAAAGAAAGGGTTCTCCGCCACTCTTGCTGAGAAGAAGGCGGGAACGAAGGAGCCGGGCACGAAGTAGGCGAGCGGTGAAGGAGCCGCGCACGAAGTAAGCGGTTTTCTGGTATTCACTCGGGGCGATGGACGCATTGGCGAGCGTCCCCGAACCCCGCTGGTATATTGTTTATAGCATCTCAGAAAAGTAATGCATGTGGCA
>JANXSH010000383.1 GCA_025356615.1 Planctomycetia bacterium
GGGTGAAACCATGACCGATGCCGAGCATCAGAACTATGCTAAGGACATTTTGTCCTCATTTTTTGACAATCGGCCAGAGATCGAGAGCGTCAAGTTCGTGCCCGATCTGACTCAGAGCCGAAACGCAGCAAATGCGATAACAGCCATCCTCTGTCACCGGCTGTTCAAGAAATCCGGGTATCAGCCGAAACGCATTGCAAACACAAATTACGAATGGAATGGTGGAATCTTTAACAGCAGAAATATCACTGATAGAGACTACCTGTGGACCAACATGAGACGCAGTGTTGCCGACAAAATGCGCCAGAAATCGGTGAACAAGCCTGCCGCCTATCTCTTGGCTTTCTCGAATCCGTCGGAGAAAACATTGGGCGTCTGGGCGATCCCGGAACCAATCCTGTACGAGAGCTTGTCGAGGCTTCCCTTAAAGGCAGACGGCCACTCACATACTGTCCAAATATTCACCGACAAGCAACGCATAGAAAACTACGCTGCGTCCCCGGATTTGACTCCATATTTCCAAGAATTCACCCTGTCCAAACAAGAACTGCTGGTACTCGAAGAATCACGCGAAGTGGATGCTCTGGTGCAAGGGGAACGCAAGATTGCAGTAGGAACAGATTATCTCGACGACGACGGTGAGGACGATTCTCCCGCAGCTTCTGAAACAAGTATGTTACTGGCGACCGTAGCGCAACAACTGACTGAGGCTGGCGTTTTCGATCCATCGGGAATTTCCGATGCGCGGGAACGTCTCCTTGCGTCCATCGTCAGGCGCATGGGGCAACCCGCCTTCCGCCAGCACCTCTTGGTGGCTTACAACGGTCGGTGTGCTGTTTCCGGGTGCGACGTGAAGCCCGTCCTGGAAGCGGCTCACATTGTTCCTTACATGGGGCCGGAAACGAATCACCCCGCCAACGGCCTGCTTCTACGAGCTGACTTGCACACCCTGTTCGATCTTAAATTGATCGCGATAGATGTCGCAACGATGAGCTTGATTGTCTCTCCAGCGCTGGTCGGCACTTGCTATGAAAACTTGCGCGGAAAGCCGCTCGAGGTTCCGGTCGATCCTCCCAGTCGTCCCAACAAGGGGGCGCTCGAACAACATAGAAAGAAAAGTGGTCTATGATGGAATCCAAGTGGAGTATGCTGCACATTAACAATCGAGCGCGGCTCTTGAGCGGTGTGTAGCTGAACCAAGCACTCCAGCCGACCGGGAACCGACTTCAAAAATGAGGTCGCGAAATGCTTGACCCAGCAAAGGATCGGGCTGTCGTAATCGCTCAAGAACCCTGATTTCGGAAGTAGCGTATCGTGGGAAAGAGCAGATGTGGTCCTATACCCTATCAGGCCCGATAAAAGGAATTGTGACCATGAAATTCGATCGCATTACCAGCAATTCCGCTCGTATGAACGGACAGCCCTGTGTTCGCGAGCTTCGTCTAACGGTCCGGCGCGTGATCGAAGCGGTGGCGACCTATCCAGACCGCGAGGAACTACGACGTGAGTACCCCGAATTGGACGACGAAGATATTCGCCAGGCGCTTCTGTACGCCGCCACCTGTCTGGATGACCGCATAATCGAAATCTCAGGCCACCATGAAACTGCTGCTTGACCAAGGATTGCCGCGCAGTTCCTCCGAACGGTTATGCCAAGCGGGTATCGACACGGTTCATGTCGGTGAACTTGGCTTTTCTACTGCGGAAGATGGTGCGATCTTGCAACTGGGTCGTGACCAGGATCGTGTCGTCGTTACCCTGGACGCCGATTTTCACACCCTGCTCGCCTTGGCTGGGTCCACGTCTCCATCCGTTATTCGTATTCGCATCGAGGGACTGAGTGGCGCGAACTTGGCCAACCTCTTGCTCACAGTTCTTGCCCAATGCGCTACCGACCTTTCGCAAGGGGCAGCGGTAACTGTGCAAGTTGGCCGCATTCGTATTCGACATCTCCCTATAGTGCATCCCTGAGAGAAGTGCGTATGAAGTGTGATTAACCGAATCGCTACCCTGTCGATCCATTCCATGTCGTCGGACTCGCCGACGAAGTAGTCTGCCGATCTCTCCGTCCACATCTCTCCTGCTCACGGAACGTCACCACCGGCAACGTTGATCGCGAGCTGGTCGATCCAGCGACAGCACGCCGTGAAATTCCATTCACCTACCGACCTGGTCATGCGAACATTTCTTTGCCATAGTCCCTCCGTCAGGAAGGGGTTCACTGGGCGAATCGAAACTTCCCCATCCGAATAACGAGATCCGCTCGAACACGACAAGGATTCGTACATGGTCACCATCGACGACCTTCTTCGCGGAACGCCGATCGAACCACGCCCTTACCAGGCGCGCATCGTCGGGACGGCCTTCGACCTGTACACGAACAAGAAGCTCCGCTCGATCCTCATCGAAAGCCCGACCGGCAGCGGCAAGACGGTGATGGGCCTCCTCATCGCTGCGGGGCTGCAACGCGAACTCGGGATCAAGGTCGGCTGGGTGGCGATGCGGCGCTACCTCCTCGAACAAGCGAAGGCCGAAGCCGCCGACCTCGGCATCCCCCTCCAGGCCGAGTTCATCTCGATGTTCGACAAGAACCCGCCGGCGAATCTCGACCTGCTCGTCGTCGACGAGGCCCAACACGACGCCGCCGGGAGCATGGCGTACCTGCACAACATCATCCGCCCCCGCTACATCCTCGGCCTCTCGGCCACGCCGTTTCGGGCGGACAAGGTCAAGCTCTGCTTCGACTCCACCATCCGCGATGCGGGCATCCGCACCCTCATCGAGGACGGCTACCTCAGCAAGTTCACCCACTTCACGATGCCGATCTACACGCCGGAATCGGCCGCCGAGTTCTACCTGCGCGAACGCGACCGGTGGGGCAAAACGGTCTTCTACTTCCACACGATCGCCCAGTGCGAACGGGCGGTGGACCTCCTTCGCGCGAGCAAGGCGTGCGTCGAGGTCGTGACGGCCGCCGGCGACCGCGAAGAGCAGCTCGAACGCTTCGAGGACGGCAAACTCGACGCCCTCGTCAACTGCGTCGTTCTGGCGGAAGGCTTCGACTGCCCGAGCTTGCAAACGGTCTTTTGCCGACCGAGTGAGAAGGGGATCACGGTCCAAATGTGTGGCCGGGTGTTGCGGAAACACTCGGGAACGCCGGTGAAGAACATCATCCAGTGCCAGAGGACGCGCTGGCCATTCGTTCGCACCGCCTCGGCCGAACAGCAATACGTCTGGGAACACGGCGAATGGCAAAGCCTCCGAGTGAACCCCCGTATCCAACAAGTGGCGATGAAGACCATGCAAGCCCTCGCCCAGACCAACGTCGAATTGCCGCAGTGGCTGAAGCTGCGAACGAACAAGAAGAATGAAGTCCCCGCGACACGGCGAAGGAGACGGAGGAGTCCCGGAGAGTAGGGGGACGTAACCATTTTGTGCCCCTCCCTCTCTTCGTCACCGTGAAAGTACCTAGTCCATCGCCAACAAGGAGCCTTTCCATGACCGCAGCCGCAACTTTCGAGTATGGCACCTGCCGATTGCGCGACATCCAGGTTCCTCACGTCGAGGAATCGCCGGACAAGCCGAACAGCGTGAAGTTCACCGAGACGCTCACGCTCGGCGACCGGACCGTTCTGCCGAGCAAGCGCTTCTGGAACAGCCTCCAGATTCGCTTCGGCTTCACGCACAACATCTTCCGCTACTTCTCGCACGAAGAAGTCTTCCGACGGATCAGCCAGAAGGCACCGGACGACAAGGTGCGCTACTGCCTGGAAATCGAGGACGCTGCGGCCCCGCCGACCCTCCTGGCCGTGTCCAGCCCCAAGGCGGCGGTCATCCGGCGCGACGAACTCGAACAGCTCCTCACGCGCTACCGCGCGAAGGAACACGCCTACCACGACGGGGTGATCCGCAGCTGCCACGCGCCCCGGCACAGTAGCCCGTTCACGATCAGCGGCGACGGCTTCGAGGCGCAGTATGTGATCGAGACGCCGATCGATGCGTTCGGCAGGCCGGCGGTGTACCTCGCGCTGCTCCGCCAGGTTTGCAGCAACGGGGCCATCGCCATGACTCCCGCGTTTCGCAGCGAGATCAACCTCGGACGCGGCAGTGAGAACCCCACCTTCGGCCTCGAACGGGCACTCGAGGGCTTCAACAACGAGGAGGGCTTCGCGGCCCTCCGACAGCGGTTCGAGTCTTCGACGAAGTCCTGGGCCTCGATTCACGAGGTCACTCGCCTCGGTCGGACCGTCTCCGGGATGCTGCAATGTAGGGAAGTCTCGAACCGCCTCGGAATGACCGTCAAGGGCGGCGACGGCGCGAAGCACGACGACACGCCCGTCATGAATGCGTTCGGCAAGATGACCGGCGACCTGACGAGGGTCTACGGCCTCGCCAACATGGACGCGCTGAGCGCGAAGCGGCAACGCACGCTGCCCTCCGCCTGCCGGGTGTACGACCTGCTGAACTTCGCCAGCGAGTTGGCGACGCACCACGCGAAGCCGGAAGGGGGCCGAAAGCTACAAGCCTACATCGGCGACCTCGTCAGCGGCGAATACGACCTCGAGGGCACGGCCGATCAGTTCCCCGACTGGAGAGATTTCTTCGTGGAAGGATCGGCGAAGGGTGCCGCGAAGCGGAAGAAGTGAGACCGCGAGAAGCCCACGCCCGTCGTGCGTGGGCTTTCGTGTCGTATACCCGGCCTGTTGTGACGGCGATCACCCCCTGTCGCGAAATTCTCGCACGCCAGCGATTGCATCAACCCCCCGAGCCGGGTATAGTAACGTTTTATTACCTTGTCGGCGTGACATGCCCGGATGGTCACGAGTGCGCGGGGTTAGGCTTGTTGGGGTGAGTCAGCCGAATGTTCGAAGGTCTACAGCGAAGTCTGGGCGACGCGCTCAAGAAGCTGAGCGGCCGCGGTCGCATCACCGAAGCAAACGTCCAAGAGAGCCTCCAGGAGGTCCGCAAGGCCCTCCTCGATGCCGACGTGAACTTCGATGTCGTGCAAACCTTTGTCGAGCGCGTTACCAAGCGCTCCATCGGCCAGGCCGTCCTGCGCACCATCGACCCCGGCGAGCAGATCGTCAAGATCGTCTACGACGAACTCGTCGCCCTCATGGGGCCCGTCGATACGCGCATCCGCTTCGCCAAGGACCGGCCCACCGTCCTGATGCTCTGCGGCCTCCAGGGGCAGGGCAAGACGACGACCGCCGCCAAACTCGCGCTGATGCTCAAGGAGCAGGGCCGCAAGCCGATGCTCGTCGCCGCCGACCTCCAGCGCCCCGCCGCCATCGACCAGCTCAAAGTCCTCGGCACCCAGATCGGCGTGCCCGTCTTCAGCGAATTCCCCAGCGACCCCGTCACCGTCTGCCGCAACGCCCTCGAGTACGCCAAGAAGAACCTGATCGACACCGTCATCCTCGACACCGCCGGCCGACTGCACGTCGCCGAGATGCCGATGGGCGAACTCAAGAAGATCGACTCGCAGGTCAAGCCCGACGAGATCTACCTCGTCTGCGACGCCATGACCGGCCAGGACGCGGTCAACAGCGCCAAGGCGTTCAACGA
>JANXSH010000418.1 GCA_025356615.1 Planctomycetia bacterium
TCGAGTACCTCGATTAGCTTGCTAGAGTCGAAGATCGGCTGCTCTCGGAACGATCGGGACGAAAACAGGTCGTGCAGTCGAGGCTCGGGCGTCTCATCGGGCCTGACACTCAGAGGGGGCGCGGTGAAGGGCTGTTTCTCGCGCTCGAGGACGTTCTCCGGGAGTAGGCCGCGCATTGCCTCGCGCAGGACGAGTTTCCCGTTCGTCCGGTCGATCTTCAGCCGGGTCGGCAGCCCGCGAGCGACCTCCAAGACGTGGCCGTCGAGGAACGGCAAGCGTCCCTCGACTCCGTGGGCCATCTCCGTGCCATCGCCGAGGACGCGGAGGATGTACGTCGCCAACGACGACTTGCACCACAGGTAGGTTGCCTGATCTACCGCATCGCGCCCCTGGAGTTGGCCGGGCACGTCGAACGCGGACAGGAACCGCTCGAACGGGTCGATCCCCGAAAATCGCTCGCGGAAGTCGTCGCGGAGGACACCCCGCATGCGCCGCCCGAGCGTCGCCTTGGCCCGCAGGAAGGTGGGGACGACCCCCAACGATCGGGCGACGGCATCGACGTTCAGCCCCTCCCCCTCGGGCAGGTGGATGCCCGCCATCATGGCCGCCGCCCGACGCAAGGCCGGATCGTCGTGGGCGAGGAAATCTTGCCGCAGGTGGGCGTAGCCGCCGAAGAGTTCGTCGGCCCCCTCGCCGGAAAGGACGACGCGATAGCCCGCCGCCCGGATCGCCCGCGCCAGGGCGAATTTCGCCGCGAGGTGGCCGTTGATCGCCAGCCCCTCGCTGAACCAGACCGCGTCTCCCATGTCGTCGAGCATCGAGGCGCGGGTCGCCTCGACGACGGTCAGACCGGCCCCGAGCGCTTGGGCGGTCGCCTGGGTCAGGAGCCGCTCGTCGTACCCCGCAGCCTCGAAGCCGACGGTGAAACACGCCGCTGGCGTCCCCGCGAGCGCGACGACCGACGCCGAGTCCAGCCCGCCCGACAGGTGGAAGCACACCGGCACGTCCGCGCGCAATCGGAGCCGCACCGCCTCGCGCAGGGCCTCCCGCACCTCGAGAGCCGACGCGAAGGATGGCTTCTCCCGACAGGGATAGTCCAACTCCCAATAGACGCTCTCCCGGACTCCCCCCTCGTCCGCGACGAGGAGGTGCCCCGGCGGCAGCTGGCGCACGCCGTCGAAGAGCGTCTGCCCCGGCAGGGCGTATTGCATCCCCGCGATTTGCCAGAGCGATCCTTCATCCCAGGCAGGCGTCACCCCGAGGGCGAAGAGCGCCTTGGCCTCCGACGCCATTCGGAGACGACGACCCTGGCGATGGAAGCAGATCGGCTTGATTCCCCACCGATCGCGCGCGGCGACCAACCGCCGGGCGTGGCCGTCCCACAGGATCAGGGCGAACTCGCCCCGGAGGTGGGCGACGAAGTCGAGGCCGTACTCCTCGTACAGGTGCAAGGCGATCTCCGAATCCCCGCCCGTCGCGAACCGATGGCCGCGAGCGACGAGGTCGCGCCGGATCCGCTCATGGTCGTAGAACTCCCCGTTGACGACGACGGCGCTGAGGCCGTCTTCCGAGACGATCGGCTGGGGGCTGCCCCAGAGGTCGAGGACGGCGAGCCGGGTGTGTCCGAGGCCGACCACGCGATCGGCAGACCGCCACACGCCCGCGCCGTCCGGCCCGCGATGCCGCAGCGCGGACAGACCGGGGGCGAGGTCGCCCACCCCAGCCGGGTCGAAGTCAGCGAGGATTCCGCACATGGTCGCCCCACGGGTCGAGGAAGACCTTGGCCGACTCGCCCTCGGCGTCCTTCGCGAACGCCGACTCGAACGCCGCCAAGGGGTACACCGGGCCGCACAGGTCGCCGACCTCGAGTCGCCCCTCGACCAGGAGCGACACGGCCTCGCGGAATGACCCGTAGTTGGCCGCGCGGATCGTCAGGCGTTTCCTCCCCAGCGCCAAGACATCGAGACCGACTTCGCCCGGCTGCCGGCTCTTGAGGATGAGGGTTCCGCCGGGCCGAGCGGCCCGGATCATCTCGGACAGCGTCCCCGCACCGAGGCCCGTTTCGATGACGAAGTCGAACGAGTTGGCCTCGCCGGATCGGTGGACATCGTCGATCCCGTAGACGCGCAAGAGGCGAAGGACGAGGTCCGCGAATCGATTCCGCCCCAGCACGAGACCACGCTGTTCCCGCGTGACGCCCGCATCGAGGACACCCAGCGCCGCCGCGATCGGCTCGGCGTAGGCCGCCGCAGCCCAGGAAATGCTCTCGGGGACCGGATAGAGGCACCTCGCAGGCACGCAGACGAATTCCGCGAACGCCCCGTCCTGGTCGAGGCCGAGCATCGTCCGATCGGGGCAATTGATCTCGTCGTCCGCGCAGACCTCGCAGGTCCGACAGCCGAACACGGGGCACACGGCGACCCGCTGGCCCGGCTTCCAGCCGCTCACGCCCGGCCCCATTTTGTCGATCGTCCCGGCGCACTCGTGGCCGAGAGTGATGCCATCGGCGCAGGGGATCAGCCCGCGCGCGGCCAGAA
>JANXSH010000481.1 GCA_025356615.1 Planctomycetia bacterium
AGACAGACCGGCGGGACGCCGGTCCCACCCGTCAATCGAAGGTTGACGGACCACTCGTTCGAGAAACTGTTTGCAACGCTCCGGAAGTCAGCGCTCACGCTCGCCCCGCGAACTGGCGCAGCATCTCCAATCCCACCGCCTGACTCTTCTCCGGGTGGAACTGTGTCGCGAAGACGTTATCCCGCCACACCGCCGCCGTGAACGGCGTGGGATAGTCTGCCTCGGCCGCGATGATACGGGGGTCGGTCGGCACCGGGTAATAGGAGTGGACGAAGTAGACAGACTGACCGTCGAGTCCTTCGAGGGCCGGGGCAGGCTGCCGCACCCGGAGACTGTTCCAGCCCATGTGAGGGATCTTCAGGCCGGGCGATGGCTCGAAACGCACGACCTCTCCGGCGAAGACGCCGAGGCCGGAGTGCAGCCCGTCCTCATGGCTGCGGTCGAAGAGCATCTGCATGCCCAGGCAGATGCCGAAGAACGGCTTGCCCGCCTTCAGGTGGGCCATGATCGGTTCGACGAGGCCCGTCTCTCGGAGGCGGGCGATGGCGTCGCGAAACGCGCCGACGCCCGGCAGGATCAGGCGCTCCGCCTCGCCGACGCGGTCCGGGTCGCCGCTGATCTCCGCGCTTGCCCCGACCTGCTCGAGCGCCTTCTGCACGCTCCGCAGGTTCGCCATGCCATAGTCCACGATCAAGATCGGCTTCATGGGTATCCAGTCACGATCGGCGAGGGGGGGCTTACCAGTAGACGAAGAGAAGCTCCCAAGGAACCATACGGGGAACAGCGGACCGAGTCGAGTGCGTGAATCGCTCGATGAGCGGCGGTCGCAAGTCGCAAAGCCCCTGTGTCCTCTGTGGTTCGCTTCTTTTTGGTCCGTTGGATCTTCACTCCCAGCGCCGAACGATCATCGCCGCGCACTGCCCCATCTCCGTCGCCGACACCTTCAACACGAACGGCTTCCGCAGGCTGCCCGGCTCCCTCGCCACTAGGACCGGACAATTCGTATCCGTCTCGTGATGGTTCAACGTCCCCGGACGCCAGCCCGTCGCCAATCCGACGACGCTGCCAGCCAGCTCGACCGCGCCGCCTGCAGCGCCGAGGTTCCCCATTTGTCCCTTGAGGGCGGCGACGGGAATGCCGCCGACCGCCTCGCCGATCGCCCGCGCCTCCCAGGCGTCATCGTCCGTGGTGCCTGGCGCGTGGGCGTTGACGTGATCGAGGTCCGCGGGCGTGACGCCCGCTTCGTCCATCGCCCGGCGGATGACTCGGGCCATTCCTCGGCCCGACCGGCCGGGGTCGAAGCCCGAAGCGAAGCCGACGACTTCGGCGATGATGCGCGCGTTGCGGTTCTTCGCGTGGTCGAGCGCCTCGAGCATGAAAACGCCTGCCCCTTCGCCCATGACCATGCCGTCGCGCGTCACGTCGAAGGGCCGACAGGCCGATTCGGGCGACTCGTTGCGATGCGACAACTGGTCGAAGAGCGGGTAGCGGATCATCGCGACGAGCGGAGTCCGGGTGTCCGCGCCGCCCGCGAGGACGAGGTCGGCTGCGTCGCGCTGGATGACGCGCGTCGCCTCGCCGAGGGCGAGCAGCCCCGCCACGTCGGACTGGGTGATGGTGTTGTTCGGCCCCTGGGCGTTGTGCAAGATCGAGACGTGGCACGTCGCCATATTGGGGACGTGGTTGAGCATGAACATCGGCTGCAACTGGTACATGCCCTCGGCACCCCAGCGCTTCAGGTCGATCTCGTCCGTCGCGGCGTCGTAGGAGGCGACGGCGACGGGGGCGAGCTCGGTCAGTTCTCCCGGCAGCGTGCTGGAGCCGAAGACGACGCCGAACCGCGACGGGTCGAACGTCCCCGGCGTCAGGCCCGAATCATCGATCGCGAGGCGCGAAGCGCCGACCGCAAGCTGCACCGTCCGCGCCATCATCTTGAGCGACTTGCGGTCCTTCTTGTCGAGGTAGACCCGCGCGTCGAAGTCCGGCACCTCGGCGGCGATCTGGACCGGCAACGTCGAAGGGTCGAACATCTGGATCCGCTTCACCCCACTCCGCATCGAGCGCAACGAGTCGGCGAACGCGGCGAGTGTCAGGCCGAGAGACGACACCACGCCGATTCCCGTCACCACGATCCGACGCGAGAAGGCCATGAGCTTTCCGTGGGCATCCTGGGATGAATAACTCCCTCCACGCTAACCCATGCCCGTGTCACGGTCAAGCGCCTACCCCGGCTCGCCTTCCTTGCCCCGTCCACGACGCCAGCGCATCCGGCGCTTCTTACCCGATCGTCAATTCATGACTTTATCGATGACCACGCCCGCCACATCGGTGAGGCGTTCGTCTCGTCCACTGTGGAGGTACGTCAGTTTCTCATGATCGAGGCCGAGCAGGTGCAGGATGGTGGCATGGAAGTCGTTGACGCCGACGCGATCCTTGCGTGCCTTGAGGCCGAACTCGTCGGTCGCGCCGACGGCCTGACCGCCCTTCACCCCGCCACCGGCGAGCCACATGGTGAAGCCGTAGGGGTTGTGGTCGCGTCCCTTGCCGCCCTGGGAGGTGGGTAGCCTGCCGAACTCGCTGGCCCAGACGACGAGGGTGTCGTCGAGCATCCCGCGCGACCGCAAGTCGGCGAGGAGTCCGGCGATCGGCTTATCGACCCGGCCACACATATTCTCGTGGTTGCCGTTGATGTCGTCGTGGGCGTCCCACTGGGTGACGAGCGGCCCGCCCCCGCTGTAGACCGAGACGAAGCGGACGCCGCGCTCGACGAGTCGGCGGGCGAGCAGGAGCCGGGTTCCGAAGTCGCGCGAACGTGGCTCGTCGATGCCGTACATCTTTCGCGTCGCGGCAGTCTCCCTTGCGATGTCCACCGCCTCCGGGGCGTGCTTCTGCATTCGGAACGCGAGCTCGTAGCTGGCGATCCTCGCTTCGAGGTCGGTGTCGCCGGGGGTGAGGTCGGAGTCGTTCATCTTGCGAAGGAGGTCGCCCAGACGACGTTGGCGCTCTCCTCCCGCCCCTTCGGGCGGCTTGAGGTGCAACACCGGGCTTGCTCCTTTGCGAAGAAGTGTCCCCTGGTGCACCGCCGGGATGAACCCCGCCCCCCAGCTCGGTGCCCCGCCCTCGGGGGTGCCTTCGGGCTGCATCAGCACGCAATACGCCGGGAGATTCTCGCCGACGGAGCCGAGGCCATACGTCACCCAGGAGCCGAGACTCGGGAAGCCCATCGTCGTCCGGCCCGAGTGCATCTGATAGATGGCCGGGGCGTGAACCGTGCTGGTCGCGTAGCACCCGCGCAGGAAACAGATGTCATCGACCCGACTCGCGAGGTGCGGCATGAGGTCCGACACCTCGAGGCCCGACTTGCCGTGCCGCGCGAACTTGCGCGAGGAGGGCAACAGCGGTGTGTCGCCCTTTGTGAACTGGCTGACCGGCATCCCGAAACTTTCGGGCAGGGGCTTGCCCCGATACTTCGTCACCTCGGGCTTGGGGTCGAACAGGTCGAGCGCGCTCGGCCCGCCGACCATGAACAGGAAGATGACGCGCTTCGCCTTGGCCGGGAAGTGGGGCTTCCGGGGCGCGAGCGGGTTCGCCGCCGGTTCGCCTCCCGCTGCGAGGGCGTCGCTCGCCATCATCCACGACAGGGCGAGTCCGCCACAGCCGCCGCCGGCCCGGAGGAGGAAATCGCGACGCGAGGCAAAGGGTTGGTGCATGAGGAGGTCTCGTGGGGCGTTGGGATAGAGAGATTGTATCACCGGCGAGCCGGAAGCGTTAGCGACGGATGAAGCAAAATCCGTCGCTAACGCTTTCGGCTCGTCCCCGAAGCGTTTGCACTCCCCCGCGCGAGCGAGTAGCATACAACGAGATGAGGTCCGTTCGGTTCGTTCCAGGAGGTGTTCGATGAATCGACTCCTAATCGGCATAGCGCTGATCGCGGTGGTCCCTTTCATGGGCTGGGCAGATCCCGGAGCGAAGGCTAAACGAGTCGTCGTCGGGCCTGGGGTCGTCCTCGAGATCGAGGGAACGAAGCGGCGGGTCATCGTCGAGGC
>JANXSH010000581.1 GCA_025356615.1 Planctomycetia bacterium
AAACAGGTGTAGGTTTCGGATCATTAGTAAATTGCCGCGTGTCTCCATCGCCGACGCCCGGCCCTAAAGGACCGGGCTAAAAACCAAAGCCCCGTAAACGGGGCTGAGGGAGGCGGGAGAGTCGAGAGGGACGATGCGAAACTCGTCCTTAGCCCCGTTCACGGGGCTTTGGTTCTTAGCCCGGTCCTTTAGGGCCGGGCGTTCAGGGGGCGACAGGCGACCTAACATCAACGAGATTAATTACTCCTATGAAATACACGACGTTCTTCCTCCTCGCGCCCGTGATCTTCCTCGGCTTCGCTTCCTCCGCGACGGCCCAGGCTCCGACGGACCTCCAGGTCTACCCCAGCGAGGTGAACCTGTCCTCGGCGCGCGGGCGGCAGATGTTCGTCGTCCAGGCGACGTATGCCGACGGCCTCACCCGCGATGTCACGGCCAAGGCGAAGGCGTCGGTCGCGGATGTCAAACTCGCGAAACTCGACAAGAACGTCCTGACGCCGGTCGCCGACGGCACGACGCAAATGGTCGTCGAGTTCGAGGGCAAGAAGGCGACCGTCCCGGTCAAGGTCAAGGACGCCAAGAAGGATCGCGACATCAGCTTCAAGCTCGACATCATGCCGATCTTCATGCGGAACGGCTGCAACCAGGGCGGCTGTCACGGGGCGGCGCGCGGCAAGGACGGCTTCCGCCTGTCGCTCTTCGGCTTCGACGCCGAGGGCGACCACTACCGCCTCACGCGCGAGATGCCGGGCCGACGGGTCAACCTCACCTCCCCCGAGGAGAGCCTCCTCGTCGAGAAGTCCACCGGCAAGGTTCCCCACACGGGCGGGCAGCGCATCAAGGAAGGCGACCAATATTATAAGGATCTCGTCCGCTGGATGGAGGCCAAGACCCCCCTCGACCCGGCGACGATCCCGACGCCGACCTCGCTGGAAATCTTCCCCAAGAATGCCGTCCTCGACGGCAAGGGCGAGACCCAACAGATGGTCGTCCGGGCCAAGTATTCCGACGGCTCCGACCGCGACGTGACCTCGCTCGCTCTGTTCCTCAGCAACAACGACAACTCGGCCAAGATCAGCCCGAACGGCCTCGTCAGCGCCAACGAGCGCGGCGAGGCGTTCATCATGGCGCGCTTCGCGACGTTCACCGTCGGCTCCCAAATGCTGGTCCTGCCCAAGGGGCTGAAGTTCACCTGGCCGAAGGTCGAGGAGAACAACTACGTCGATACGTTCGTCCACGCCAAGCTGAAGAAGCTCCGCATCGCCCCGACGACGGTCTGCGACGACGAGACGTTCCTCCGGCGCGTCTTCATCGACGTGATCGGCGTCCTGCCGACGCCCGAAGAGCACGCGAAGTTCATGGCGAGCAAGGATGCCAAGAAACGCGAGATCCTCGTCGATGACCTGTTGGGGCGGAAGGATTTCGCGGAGTTGTGGGTTCTCAAGTGGGCCGAGTTGCTCCAGATCCGCTCGAGCAACGATGTCAGTTACAAGTCGATGCTCCTGTACTACAACTGGCTGCAAGACAAGATCGCGCGCAACGTGCCCGTCAACGAGTGGGTGCAGGAGTTGCTCGGCGCTTCGGGCGGCACCTTCAAGAGTCCGGCGACGAACTTCTACCAGAACGAGCGCGACCTCCTGAAGGTGACGGAGAACGTCGCCCAGGTGTTCATGGGCATGCGCATCCAGTGCGCCCAGTGCCACAACCACCCGTTCGATCGCTGGACGATGAATGATTACTATGGTTTCAGCGCGTTCTTCTCCCAGATCGGCCGTAAGCCCGGCGACGACCCGCGCGAACTCATCGTCTTCAACAGTCGAGGCGGCGAGGTCGCCAATCCGGTGACGAAGCAGCAGATGAAGCCGAAGTTCCTGGGCGGCATCGAGCCGGACCTCAAGGGCCAGGACCGCCGGGAGGCGATGGGCAAGTGGCTCGCCTCGGCGGAGAACCCGTACTTCGCGACGAGCCTCGCGAACCGCGTCTGGCAGCACTTCTTCGGCACCGGCATCATCGACGAGGTGGACGACGTGCGCATCAGCAACCCCGCGAGCAACCCCGAGTTGCTCGCCGAGTTGGGCAAGAAGTTTACGAGTTACAAGTACGACTTCAAGAAGCTCGTCCGCGACATCTGCCTCTCGCGCACCTACCAACTCTCGACGCAGACCAACGAGAGCAACGCGGGCGACACGCGCAACTTCGCGCGGTCCTACCTGCGGCGCATCAAGGCCGAGACGTTCCTCGACTGCATCTGCCAGGTGACGGACACCAAGAACAAGTTCCCCGGCCTGCCGCTCGGTGCCCGCGCGGTGCAGATCGCCGACGGGTCGATCAGCAACTACTTCCTCTCGACGTTCGGTAGGGCGACCCGCGAGACGGTCTGCTCGTGCGAGGTCCGCCTCGAGCCGACGCTGTCGCAGTCGCTCCACCTGCTCAACGGCGACGCCACGACCCAGCGCATCTTGCAGGGCAACCTGATCGCCAAACGCCTCGGCGAGAAGAAGTCGCACGCCGTCATCATCGAGGAGCTGTTCGTCCGCTGCGTCAGCCGCAAGCCCTCAGCGGCGGAGGTGGCGAAGCTCACGAAACTGGTCGCGGAGGAGAAGGACCAGAAGCAGGCGCTCGAAGATGTCTTCTGGTCGCTGCTCAACTCGCGCGAGTTCATGTTCAATCACTAATTTGAATTTAGCCACAGATGAACACAGATGAACACAGATAAATGCAATTGAATTTTCTTGGTCTTATCTGTGTTCATCTGTGTTCATCTGTGGCTAATTCTTTTGGATTCTTACACCATGCG
>JANXSH010000624.1 GCA_025356615.1 Planctomycetia bacterium
TCGGAGGTGGCCCTCCTGGTCGCCGCCGCCTTCTGGGCATTCCTGTGGGGGCCGATCGGCCTCGTGCTGTCCGGCCCCCTGACGGTCTGCCTGGTGGTGCTGGGACGGTACGTCCCCCAACTCGAGTTCTTCTCGGTGATCCTCGGCGACGAGCCTGCCCTGGAGCCGCACGTCGCCTACTACCAGCGCCTGCTCGCCAGGGACCAGGACGAGGCCGAGGAACTGGTGCAGGCGCACGCGAAGGACGCGCCGCCCGAGCAGGTCTACGACGACCTGCTGGTGCCCTCCCTGAATTACGTCAAGCGCGACCACGAGCGCGAGCTACTGAGCGACGAGGACGAGCAATACGTCCTCCGCGCCACGCGGGAGATCATCGAGGATCTGGGCGAGCGCCGGGCGACCCAGGCCCGTGAGGACGCCGTGACGAAGGGGGAGGTCGCGAAGGCGAAGCCCGCCCGGAAGTTGCTCGTCATGGGGTGGCCGGCCCGCGACCACGCGGACGGCCTGGCACTCGAGATGCTCTCCAACACGCTCGACGCGAAGAACTGGGAGATGGAAATCCTGTCCAACGACATGCTCGTCGTCCAAATGGTCAGCAAGGTCGAGGAGAAGAAGCCGGCCATCTTCTGCATCGCGTCGTTGCCTCCGGGGGGGATGGCGCACACCCGTTATCTGTGCAAGCGCCTCAAGGGCCGACTGCCCGACCTGAAGATCGTCGTGGGGCGATGGGGCCAGAAGGGCAACATCGAGGAGACCGAGAAGCTGTTGCACGAGATCGGGGCCGACCTCGTCGCCACGACCCTGCTGGAGACGCGGGACCAGATGAACGCCTGGGTGCCGGTGCTTCACGCGGAGGGCAAACCGCAGAATAAATGACGGCGAGAGGGAGGGGCAACGCCTGTTTTGGGATTCCACTTTGCATTCTGCCATTTGGATTCTGCACTCGTTTTCGCCCCTCCCGTGTGCTTCAATAGAATCTCCTCACCGCCTCGGAGACCTCCCGCCATGAAGCGCACCCTCTTGCCCCTGCTCCTCGCCGTCCTGCCACTGTCGGCGGCCGCGCCCCCGCGCGGCCCGGCCCCCGCGACCGGCAAGATCGACTTCACCCGCGACGTTCGCCCGATCCTCGTCGATCGCTGCTTCCAGTGTCACGGACCGGACGACAAGGCGCGTAAGGCCGGGCTGAGGCTCGACGACCGCGACTCGGCGCTGAAACTCCTGAAATCGGGCACCGCAGCCATCGTCGCGGGGCACGCGGACAAGAGCGAACTCGTCGCCCGCCTCACGACGGACGACGCCACCCAACTCATGCCCCCGAAGAAGGTCGGCAAGCCGCTCTCGGCCCGCGAGAAGGAGATCCTCACGCGCTGGGTCAACCAGGGCGCGCCCTACACCCGGCACTGGGCCTGGGGCAAGCCGATCCGTCCCCCGGTGCCCCTCGTCAAAGATCCGACCTGGGCGCGAACCCCGATCGATCGCTTCCTCCTCGCCCGGATGGAGAAGGAGACCCTCCGCCCCGCCGCGCCCGCCGACCGGGCGGCGATCCTGCGGCGCGTCAGCCTCGACCTCACGGGCCTCCCTCCCACGCTTTCGGAGGCCGACCGCTTCCTGGCCGACACCCGCCCCGATGCTTACGAGCGCCTCGTCGATCGCCTCCTGGGAAGCCCCGCCTTCGGCGAGCGCTGGGCCGTGTCCTGGCTCGACCTGGCACGCTACGCCGACTCGCAGGGCTTCGCGAACGACCCCGATCGCTCCATCTGGCCGTTCCGCGACTGGGTCATCGCGTCGCTGAACGCGAACAAGACGTATGACCAGTTCACCATCGAGCAACTGGCCGGCGACCTGTTGCCGAACCCGACGCCGGACCAACTCATCGCGACGGGCTTCCACCGCAACACGCTGACGAACACCGAAGGCGGGACGAATGTGGAGGAGTTCCGCTCCGCCGCCGTCGTCGATCGCGTCAACACGACCTTCCAGGTCTGGCAAGGCAGCACGATGGCCTGTGCCCAGTGTCACACCCACAAGTACGACCCCTTCACGCAGAAGGAGTATTACCAGGTCTACGCGATCTTCAACAACACCGAGGACGCCAACGGCGGCGACGACCGGCCCACCTTCTCCTTCACCCGCCCCGGCAACCAGGCACAACACGCCGCTGCGACGGCCACGCTCGCCGGCGCGCGCAAGGAGTTGGAGATCCTCACCCGCAAGCTCGACGCGGGGATCGTCGGCTGGGAGTCGGGACTCGACCGCTCGAAACTGCCGAAGGAGATCGCCGACATCGTCCCGGTCCCCGAGGCCAAGCGCACCCCGCAGCACAAGCAACGCCTGTTGACGTACCACCGCAACCTCTCCCCGCGCCGCCGCGACATCGAAGCCGAGATCCGCAGCGTCGAAGCACGGATGAAGACCCTCTCGGCCACCACGCCGGTCCTGCGGGAGATGAAGCCGCGCCAGACGCATATCCATGTTCGAGGCGAGTACGACAATCGCGGCGACATCGTCCAGCCGGGCCTGCCGACCGCGCTGATGACCAGGCCGATCGCAGAGAAACTCGACCGGCTCGCCCTCGCGAAGTGGCTCGTCGGCGACGACAACCCGCTCACCGCCCGCGTCGCGGTCAACCGCCTCTGGGAGGAGCTGTTCGGCATCGGCATCGTGGAGACGAGCGAGGAGTTCGGCACGCAGGGCGAGTTGCCGAGCCACCCCGAGTTGCTCGACTGGCTCGCGACGGAGTACGTCCGATCGGGCTGGGACACCAAGGCGATGCTCCGACTCCTCGTCACGTCCTCGGCGTACCGCCAGGGCGCGGCGGTGACGCCGGCCCTGATCGAGCGCGACCCGAATAATCGCCTCCTGGCGCGCGGCCCCCGCGTTCGCATGTCCGGGGAGGGCGTGCGCGACCAGGCGCTCTTCGTCGCGGGCCTGCTCAGCCGCAAGATGGGCGGCCCCTCGGCCCAGCCGCCCCAACCGAACCTCGGCCTCGCGGCGGCGTTCGGCTCCTCGACCGACTGGGCGACGAGCGCCGGCGAGGACCGCTTCCGACGCGGCCTCTATACCAAGTGGCGGCGCAACGCCCCGTACCCGTCGTTGACGACGTTCGACGCCCCGGAGCGGACCACCTGCACCGTCCGCCGGATCCGCACGAACACGCCCCTCCAGGCGCTCGTGACGCTCAACGACCCGGTCTACATCGAGGCCGCCCAGGCGCTCGCCCGCCGCATCCTCGCTGAAGCCGGACCCACGACGAAGGAGCGCGTCACCTTCGCCTTCCGCCTCACCCTAACGCGCTCGCCGAACGAACGCGAACTGTCGCGTCTCGTCACCCTGGCCGAGGCCGCCCAGAAGAAGTACGCCGCCGACCCCGCAGCGGCGCTCCTCATCGCGACGAAGCCGATCGGCCCCGCGCCGAAAGAGATGCCGATGGCCGACCTCGCCGCATGGTCGCTGGTGGGGATCGTGATCCTCAATCTCGACGAGACGATTGCTAAACGATGAATTCGCCTTCGTAGGGTGGGTCGAGCGGA
>JANXSH010000630.1 GCA_025356615.1 Planctomycetia bacterium
GGGTCGTACTCTAACCTTGTCCATGGACCGTCTCCACGCTTCTGATGTTGGCGCATCTGGGCGTGGAGACTGTTTTATGCGCCGGCGGGCGAGTTCGCCCATCCTCGGCGCGAAAGTCAGTGACTGGACGCGGCACTAGCCACCCGGACGGCGGCACTGCTCTACGAGCGTCTGATCGATCTCAGGTCTGAGCCGGGGGGTGATCGGCTTACTGACGAATACGTCGCGGTAATCCTCAAGGCTCTCATTGTGCATGGGGCGTCGTGGGGCAAGGAGGCGGACACCATCGAACAGGTCTTCGGAGCGACCGTCACGGACTGGAGGGAGATGCTGCGCCTGAAAGGCCGGTTCCTGGGGCACGGAGCGGTCGATCCTCAACGCTCCATGTTCTCCACCGACCAACGGGTTCTGATGCTCGGCTGGGATTCATTAAAACACAAAGGGGCACACGACTACAATGTGCCGCTCCCGCCATCTCTGAGCGGCAAGCGCGTCAAGCGCCGGCTAACTGTGTCGCTCGCCTGGTTCACCCCGATAAACCCGTGGCACAAAGATTACCGGACAGCTTTTCTTTGGTTCACCCCCGACAACAAGCCCCTTGCTCTCGAGAAGAGAGACCTCGACGCGGAGCATTCCCGCAGGGGAACTCTCCAGCATCAAGTTTTCGAGGGACGCAAGGTGCGGGCGTTCACCGACGGGGACACCCTGAACATCAAGGTAAGCTGTGCCGAAGCCGCTGGATCGCTCGACGGAGCGGTACTCTACGCGATCGCGGCCACCCTCGAGATCGCTGAGGAGGTGAATTTGCCTATCTTTGACGAGATGAGGAGCAGAATTCGCCTGAAGCCGAAAATCGAGACGAAGACATCGTGATGCAAGGGATCGAGGACTTCGTCCATGCTCGACAAAGTAGACCTCGACGAGGCGGCCCTCCGCTGGCGGCGACGGGCCGGAGAACTGCATCGCCTGTTGATGCGTTTGGAAACGACACTGGGTCAGACGCGGCTCCCGTCGAAGTAGTCACGCCTGGATCATCGCTCCACGACACCAGAGGCCGAAGCCCGAGCGGCGATGTAGCTGTAGAGGCGAGCGCGCATCGCCTCGTGTTCGGCGCGGGGTGCCTCTTCCATCGCCTTCTCTTGCGTGCGGATGGCCTCCTCCCATTGCCGGGCGGCTGCCAGGGCTGTGGCGAGGGTGTCGAGGCGTCCGGGGGTCTCCTCGAGCGTGCAGGCTTTGCGCGCGGCTACGATGGCCCGAGTGGAGTTGCGTAGTCCTTCCACCGGGCTGGTCGCCAGGAGGTGGGCGAGGTTGTTCAGCAGTCGCGGGTCATCCGGGGCCTGCTGGAGCGCAGAGGTGAGGCAGGCGATGGCCCGTTCGTGTTCCTCGCGTGCGGTGTGGATCTCGGCACGCAGGAGGGCGATGCCGGGATCCGCGTGGTCATCCAGCGGAGTCAGGTCGGCGAGCGCTTCGGCGGTCTTTCCCTGCGACGAGAGGAGGCCGGCGCGGCTCAGGAGGGCCGGGAGGGAGGTCGGATCGATCGCCAGGGCGGCGGTGTAGTCGGCGAGGGCGGAGTCGGTTTCGCCGAGTCGTCGCTGCGCGTTCCCACGGTTGACGAGGGCGGCGGCGTGGGCCGGCTGGAGGCAGAGCACCTTGTCGAGGTCCGCGAGCGCGTCGCGCGACTGGCCCTTTTCGAGGCGACAGACGGCGAGGTTGTACCACGCGGCGACGTTCGACGCATCGAGCCGGGTGGCCTCGCTCAGGTCGGCGATGGCGCGATCGGGTTCGCCGCGTGCGGCACGCAGGTTGCCGCGATGGGCATGAAGGGTGGAGTCTTCGGGGTCGAGGCGGACGGCCTGATCGAGGTCGGCGAGGGCGCTGTCCTCTTCGCCCTGACTGGCGAACAGCAGGCCGCGCGTCACGAACGTCTTCGCGACCTGCGGCTCGAGGCGGGCGAGGTCGGTGAGGTCGGCCAACGTGCCGTCGATCTGCCCCACCTTCAGGCGAAGGTCGGCCCGGCCCGTCAGGGCGGCAACATTGATCGCGTCGAAGGCGAGCGCCTGGTCGAAGTCGGCGAGCGCCTTCTCGGTATCGCCGAGCCGGGTGTGGCACTCGGCGCGGCGGAGGTGGGCGACGATGGATCGGCCGTCGAGCCGGATGACATCCGTAAGATCCGCGAGGGCGAGCGCGAAATCGCCCCGGTCCATAAAGAGCCGGGCGCGCTGGAGGTAGGCGGACGAGCCTCGAGGGTCGATCCGCATGACGGTGGCGAGGTCGGCCAGCGCCTCGTCGAATCGTCGGAGCCGCGCGAGGACACCCGCGCGGCGGACGTGGGCGGTCGGGCCGCGCGGCTCGATACGGATGGCCTCCGTGAAGTCGGCGGCGGCGCGGTCGAGGTGATCCTGGCGGGCTAGGGCGTCGCCCCGCGAGAGGAGCGAGCCGACGTTCTCCGGGTCGAGCGCCAGCGCCTCGCCGAAGTCGCCGACGGCGGCGTCGAGCTTGTCGGCGATCGCGTGGGCGATGCCCCGGTCGTGGTAGAGCGAGGAGGTCGGGGCGAGCCGAATCGCCTCGGTGTAGTCCGCGATGGCGCGGTCGGCCTTGCCGAGATCCATGAAGGCACCGGCGCGGTCGGCGAGCGCCTTGAGGCTGCTCGGGTCGATCTGCAACAGGCGCGAGAAGTCCTCGACGGCGCGGGCCGTTTCGCCGCGCAGCAGGAAGGCCCGGCCACGATTGCCCAGGGCGGAAGCGTTGCGCGGGTCGAGGCGTAGGCTCTGCGAATAGTCGGCGATAGCGCGCTCGATGTCGCCCTTGACGAAGTAGGCGCTGCCCCGGTGGGCGAAGAGCGCCTCGTCGCGCGGCGCGAGTTTGATGGCTTCCGTGAAGTCCATGATGGCGAGGTCGTGTTCGCCGGCGGCGACCTGGGCCAGTCCACGACTGGTCAGCGCCTCGGTGTTGCGCGGATCGACGCGGAGCGACTCCGTGTAGTCGAGGATGGCGGCGGCGTGTTCGCCCAACTTCTGCCTCGCTTGTGCGCGTCGGCGGTACAGACTCGCGTCGCCGGGAGCGCGGCGGAGCGCTTCGGTGAGGTCTGCGACGGCCAGGGCGAACTCGCCCTGGCGCAGGTAGGCGATGCCGCGGTGGGAGCGCGCGGCGACGTTGTCGGGGTCGTCGGCGATCGTGACCGAGTGGGCCGCGACGGTGGCCTCCTGGTGGTCGCGCTCCATGTCGTGGACGAAACCTTGGGGGGCGAGCGCCTCTAGGGCAGTCATCACGAGGTCCATGCTCGCCGGGCGGCGGTTGATGGTCCAGGCGGTGCAGTGGTCGAGGAGCTTGTGCCAGTCGTCCGTGAGGCGGTGCATCTCGGCGATGCCCGCATCGACCCGTCCCGTCATCGCGAAGAGGCAGAGCTGGCCCAGCGCGTAGATGTCGGAATGGGGGCCGACCCAGACGTGACCCTTGGGTCGCCCGATGACCTCCGGCGCGAGGTAGCCGACCATCCGCGTGACGGATCGCCCGACGCACGTCTGGGCGGCGGCTTCGGGATTGCCGGCGTTGGCGTGGAGAACCTTCCGACTCAGGGAAAGCCCCGTGTCGGCGAGTTTGACGACGGGTCGGCGAACGCCGTCGCGCGTCTTCGTGTAGCGCAGGAGGACGCACGCGGGTCGAAGCGAGCGGTGCAGGACGCCCTTGCCGTGCATCGCCTGGATCGCGCGAGCGATCGGGTAGCAGACTTCGAGCCAGTCGTCGGGCGAGAAGGGGCCGTGGGCGGCGACGTAGTCGTCGAGCGGGGTCGCGTCGATCGGCTCGAGGACGACAAAGGGACGCGAGGACTCCGGCCCGGCGTAGGCGGCGTCGAAGACGCGGACGAGGGTCGGCTGCTCGAGATCCTGGAGCGTGCGCCACTCGCGAAAGATCATCGAATCGGGGCGGTCGAGGCCGTCGGGATCGAGCGACTCGACGACGACATCTTCGCCCTTCGTCTTGTCGTGGCACGAAAAGGAGACGCCGAAGCCGTCGGCACCGAGGATGCGGCGCGGCTCGTAGCGCGCCCAGGGGAACGGCTCGAAGGCCAATGCGTCCAGGGCGACCGCCTTACGCAGCGCGGAGAGGGCGGCCTCCCAATCGCGGCGCTCCAGGGCGGTGCGGTAGACATTGTGATGGGCCGCAGCACGCGAGCCGGGGTCGCGGACGAGTCGGGCGACTTCCTGGAAGTCGCGCTGACCCGCCTCGAGGTCGCCGACGACGATTTCGAGTTGGGCGAGACTGTTCCACAGCGCGGGCAGCTTGCGGCGTGCGTCTTCGGGGAGTCGCCGGAAGCGTGCGACGAGTTCCTGCACCGTCTCGCGCTCGGCGTCGTTGCGAAGCGCCAGGCCGTCGCGCGGGCGGATGATACTCGTCGGGAGGCGGTGCCGGCGCTTCAGCCCTGCGACGGCTTCGTAGAGTTCCTGATACGGCTGTCCCGACTCTTGCTGTTCGGCCTGGATGTCGAGCACGCTGGTTCCTCTGTTGTCTGTCGTGGCGCTGTTCCGCTATATCGTGGGCCTCGCTCCGCTCGACCCACCCCACGATATCGCGCCCGTTTCACCTCTGGGAGGGCGATTCAGCGAGCGGCGCGATAGAATGAGTCGGATTCGTCCAATCGCGGAGGCGCTCGGCTGTTAGACCTCGAGCCGATCATCCTCTTATCTATTGTATCAGACACACGCTCGGAGCTTTCGACTCATGCGACGATTCATCCTGGTTCTGGTTGCCGTCCTCGCGATGTCGGCCAGCCTGACCGCCGGCGAAATCAAGATCGCCTGGTACGGGCAGTCGATGTTCCTCATCGTCACCCCCAAGGGGACGCGCGTCGTCTTCGACCCGCACAACCTCGAGTCGTACCGCCAGGTCACGCCGATCAAGGCGGACCTCATCCTCATGAGCCACCTGCACAGCGACCACACCCGCCTCGAGCAGATCGAGAACGCCAAGACCGCCAAGCAAGTCAACGCCCTGAAGGCGAGCGGCCCCGGCAACGCGATCGTGGACTGGAACGAAGTCGATGAGAAGTTCAAGGATGTCCGCTACCAGTCGATCCCGACGTATCACGACGCCGCCAGCGGCCTGACACGCGGCAAGAACGGCTGCTGGATCCTCGACATCGACGGCATACGCATCGTCCACCTCGGCGACCTCGGCCACACTTTCAAACCGGCCCAACTCAAGAAGTTCGGCAAGGTCGATGTCCTCATGGTGCCGGTCGGCGGCGTCTACACGCTCAACGCGATCGACGGGTTCAAGGTCGTCCAGCAGATCAACCCCAAGCGCCACATCCTCCCGATGCACTACGGGACGATCGTCTACGACGACCTCCTGCCGCTGAAGTATTTCACCGACGAGGTCAAGGAGGCCAAGATCCCGATCGTCACCTTCAAGGCACGCGGGTGGCTCAAGATCGACACGGCGGTCGCCCCGAAGGAGGCGGACTGCGTGGTGTTGAACTACCTCGGCGCGCCGCTCGAGATCAAGCTGAAGAAGAAAGAATGACTCGTCTCAACAGGCCAAAGTTTTGCGACGGCCCAGAGAGGCGGCGGGTAGTAAGAGCGGCCCTCTCCCGTCGTGTGGTCATGATGGTGGTTAGCAAGCCCATCAACCAATCGCCCGGAAGTCCGCTCATGAATCGGCTTTACTCCCGACCTGTGCGTTATGTTCGTCTGGATCGCGCAGCTCGTCGAGCAACGGACGCGAATCCAGGGCGTCGACACGCCCCGCTCGCCCTCTCCCGATAGAATACCCGCCGCCCTCGAACGTCTAGCCATGACCCACACCCCCAAAAAAGGAAATCAATGCGTACCGCTGTGAAGTTCCTCCTCGTGGCGAGTCTATCCGTAGCCGCGTTCGCGCCGCTGCTCGGGGCCGACTGGCCCCACTGGCGCGGGCCGGCGGGAACCGGCGTGAGCGCCGAAAAGGGCCTCCTGGCCACCTGGCCTGCGGGAGGGCCGAAGCTCCTCTGGAAGAGTAAAGTCGCCGGGGACGGCTTCGCGGGGATGGCGATCGTAGGCGGGACCGTCTACACGATGGGCGCGGTCGGTAACGACGAGTTCGCCATCGCGATCGACAGCACGGGGAAGAAGCTCTGGTCCACGAAGATCGGGCCGGTGCATGACTTCAAGGGCAACCAGTGGAGCCGGGGGCCGAACGCGACGCCGACGGTAGACGGTGAGTTGATCTATTTCATGGGCAGTAAAGGCGACCTCCTCTGTTGCAAGAAGGTCGGCGGCACGAAGGTCTGGAGCAAGAACTTGCCCAAAGACTTCCGCGGCGAACTCGTCAGTACCGGGGGCGGCGACCCGAAATTCGGCTGGGGCTACTCGGCTTCGCCCGTCGTCGATGGCGACCAGCTCGTCCTCACCCCCGGCGGCGCTCAGGGTCTCTTCGCAGCCCTCGACAAGAAGACCGGCAAGACCCTGTGGCGGAGCAAGGCCGCCACGGATCTGGCACTCTACGTCACCCCCACGGTTGCGACCATCGGCGGCGTCAAACAATACATCACCATGACGCAGCCTGGCCTCACCGCCGTCAGCGCGGACAAGGGCGAGGTTCTGTGGACCTGGAGGCCGGACGACCCGCTTCCCGATGTCCTCTGCCCGTCGCCGATCGTCAAGGGCGACCTCGTCTACGCCACTTACAGCGGTGATGGCGGCAGCGGGCACGCTATCTTGGAGATCAAGGGTGCCGGAAAGAAGTTCACATCAACGGTCGTCAGCGCGGAGAAAAAGGCCATCGGCAACGCCCAGGGGGGTGTGGTCCTGATCGACAAGCACGTCTACGGCTATCACGAGGCACGAGGTTGCATGTGCCAGGATCTTGTCACGGGCAAGGTGGTCTGGGGGCGGACAGGCAAGCAGGATGTCAAGGTGGGCAGCATCGTCGCTGCGGATGGCAAGCTGTACGTCCTCGGTGAAGAGGGCACCGTCGCCATGATCGAAGCGTCGCCGAAGAAGTACAACCTCCTCGGCACGTTCGAATTGCCCGTTCGGGCAAAGGTACGCAAGCCGAGCGGCAAGGTCTGGTCGCACCCGTCCCTCAGCGACGGCAAGCTGTACTTGCGCGACCAGGAGTTGGTGTTCTGCTATGAGATCAAGTAAGAAAGGTTAACCACAGAGTCACAGAGGACACAGAGAAACACACAGAAAGGGAGGAGGCAGTCAAAGAGAAGCCAGGGCGTTGACATGCCTTTCTCACCGGATTACCTCTCTTCCTTCTGTGGATTTCTCTGTGCCCTCTGTGACTCTGTGGTTAGCTTATTTCCCATGAACGATTTGCGCTGTGACCACCAGTCGCGTGCCGACCTCGACCGCCTCCAGGCCGACGGTGTCCGCGCGCTCCTCGCCGACATCGTGCCGGGGAATGCCTTCTACGCCCGCAAGTTCGCCGGCCTGTCGCTCGCTCGTATTCGCTTCGAGGATCTCCCGTTCACGACGCGCGCCGAGTTGACCGCCGCCCAGGTCGCCACGCCGCCGCACGGCGGGCTGATCTCGGAGCCGTTCGCACGGTTCACGCGCATGCACCAGACCTCCGGCACCTCGGGCCGGCCCCTGCGATGGTACGACACGCCTCAGAGTTGGAGCGTGTTACTAGACACCTGGAGCGAACTGTTCCGCCTCATTGGAATTAGAGCGGACGATCGACTCTTCTTCCCCTTCTCGTTCGGCCCGTTCCTCGGCTTCTGGTCGGCGTTCGAGGCGGCGCAGCGCTCGGGCGGGCTGTGCCTACCGGGGGGCGGGATGTCGAGCACGGCCCGGTTGCGGTTCCTGCTCGACAACGCCGTCACCGTCGTCTTCTGCACGCCGAGCTACGCCCTGCACTTATCGGAGGTCGCCCTGCGCGAGGGGATCGACCTCGCCGCCTCCGACGTTCGGGCGCTCGTCGTGGCGGGAGAGCCGGGCGGGAACATCCCGGCGACCCGCGCCCGAATCGAGGCGGGGTGGGGGGCGCGCGTGTTCGACCACAACGGCATGACGGAAACCGGCCCGTTGGGAATCGAATGCGCCGACACGCCGGGGAGTCTCACGCTACTAGAGAGCGTCTGCGTGCCCGAAGTGATCGACCCGATCACCGGCCGGGCGGTGCTTCCGGGAGCCGAGGGCGAACTCGTCGTGACCACGTTCCGCCGTACCGCCTGCCCACTCATCCGCTACCGCACGGGCGACCTGGTGCGGCCCGTGCCTTCGTCGAGGGCGCTGTGCACACTCGAAGGGGGACTGCGGAGCCGAGTCGATGACATGGTCGTCGTTCGGGGCAACAACCTCCATCCGGGCGTGTTGCAAGACATCCTCCACCGCTTCGCGGAGGTGGCCGAGTATCGGGTCGAGATCGACGAGACGGGGGCGCTGACCGAGGTCCGCCTCCACGTCGAGCCTGCGGCGGGAATCGAGCCTGCCGCGCTGTTGTCGCGCATCGACCGGACGATTCAGGACGAACTGCTCTTCCGCGTCGAAGTCCGTGCCGCCCCACCGGGGAGCCTCCCTCGTGCCGAGATGAAGGCGCGGCGGTGGGTGCGAAAATCGGCCCACGAACAATCGACGTGATCCTAACTCGTCCTTCTTGCCCCCCTCGCCCCTGCCGTCGGGGGAGAGTGTCGGGGGCAACGATGTTCGAGTCCTCGCCCTATTACCCCGGCAAGGGAGTTTCGCACCGGCCTTGACCCGACGCTCGAGCGAGGGAATGCCGGCTGCCCGAGAAACCCTCGCTCGAGCGTCGGGCTAAGACCTTGCTCAGTGAGCATCTTCCTTGCCGGGGCAACGATACGGAACCTGCCTGTCCCGCCCGCCTCAATGCTTCGTCATCGTGGCGAGCGTCTGCTCGGCTTCCTGGCGGACGCTGAGATCCTTGTCGGTCTTCAGTTCCACGAGGGCTTCGTAGACCGGCATCGTGTTGACCTTCATCCGGGCCAGCGCCTTGATGCAGCAGACGCGGACCGCCGGGGCGGGGTCCGACTTGGCTGCCGTCGTGATGGCGGCCACGGCTTCCGGCTCCGCGTGCCAGTTGCACTGCGATAGCATCACGGCCGCATACTCCCGCTCCGACGGCATGATCGACCCTCGCAGCATGGCCATCATCTGCCCGGCGGGACGCGCCATCGGCATCACCGGCATCTGTTGGTAGCTCATTCGCGGGTCGTAGCCCGTCGCGACCGGACGGTTGTAGGCACCGCCCATGCCATTCATCAGGAAGGCGTTCGGGTTCTGAGCCGTGGGTCCGAAGTCCGCCGGGATGGGGCGGGTCGAGCTGGTCCGCGTGAAGGCGTTGGCGGCCCCCGCAGGAATGCCCGTGTCGTAGACCGCCGGGTTTTGCATCGCCACGAGCGGCATGCCTCCCTGCATCATGCCGGAGCCGGCCCCAGGCATCGAGAGGGTGAAGGCGTTGGCGGCCGAGACGGGGACCGAGTTCGGCCCCTGATGGAAGTGTTCCGGCGGCACATACGCCATCCCGCCGGTCGGCGTGCGGACCATCGCACCGCCGGGCGACCCGGCCATGATGCCTCGGTCGTTCACCGCGACGATCGAACTCATCCCCATCGGCATTCCGCTCCGCGGGTCGATCGGCGTCGTGGCCGCTTTCGGCGTCCCGGCGGCCTGACGCGCGGCCGCCTGCGCCTTGAGTCGATCCATCATGCTCGGGGTGACTTCTTTGCTCTGCTTCGTGGGCGTCGTCTCGATCTTCGTCAAAGAATGGGTCGTGACGATGGGCGACTCGGTGCGGTTGAAGACCCGGCTGAACAGGTTCGTCTCTTTCGGCTGCTCAGGCGTCTGCCCCGTCGGCAGGGTCGTCTTCGAGAGGGAACTCTTCGTGTAGAGATCCGGTCGGCTCAGGGGGTCGTCCTTCGTAGTCGTGGAGATGGGCAGCTGAGGCCGCGAGTCGGTGCCGCTCGACACCGAACCGGGCTTCGCGGCTTCGGACTTGATCGACGCCGAGCCGAAGAGTCGGCTGATAAGGGACGGGCTTTCCTTCTTCACTTCCGGCTTCGCCTGAACGACGGCCGGCAGGATCGTCGGCTTGGGGACCGGCTTCAGTTCCGGTGTGGTGCCGGCGGGGGTCGGAATCGATCCCGCAGGCGAATGAGGCACGCCGGGCAGTGGCAGGACGCGCATTCGCGTCGCCCCCGGCTCCCCGCCCTGGACCGATTCCTCGAGTAGGGTGATCATCTCCCCCGACTCGGTCTTGGCCTGGCACAGCGTGTTGCCGTCCTTCTGCTT
>JANXSH010000650.1 GCA_025356615.1 Planctomycetia bacterium
TGCCCAAACCTATAATTTGGTGGCATTTGGCGGAAGAACGTGGCTCTTTTCTTTCTTATTCCTATTCATCTCGCCTATCTTCCGCCGAAAAGGAGCCCTGAAATCAAGGGTGCGGAATATGCGGCTTGCGCGTCGGGCTAAGATTATTGCGATACTTCCGGGCCGGGGTAATACTCCTGCACACACCCTCCTACTTTTCTTCCTCCAACTCCACCAGCCGCGGGGGACGAGACGCGGGTCGTGGAACGGAGGACGCCTAGAATATGCGCACGCCTCGCCCACCCAGGGCGTTGCCCTGTGGCTCTCGACATCCGACCCCGTTGGGGTCAACACTGAACACTAACGAATTACTCCCTCAACTTCGCCATCCCTAGCAGCATCATCGTCCCGTCACTCAGCGGTGCGAGGAGTCGGTCTTTCTGGAACGGAACCGGCGATGCCACCGCCGCGATGCTGCCGCGCAGTTGGTAGCCCTTCCCGGCTGGCTTGCCGGTCTTCTCGATGATGCCGACGTAGCGGCCGCCCTGGTCGGCGACGACGACGAGGTCGTCGGCGAGGTGGGGCACGCCGACGATGGCGGCTTTGCCCGGCGTCGTGTAGTCCCACGGGGGCGTTTTATTGGCCGGATCGACCCACACGAGGCGCGAGCGATCGACGATGCAGCCGATTCGCGTGTCCGTGCCGATCTTGCGGACGAAAGGCCCGGTCGTTACCTGCCCCTTCAGATCCCAGGTCCGGCGGACTTTGGACGTGCCGGTCTCGGAGACTTCGACGAGCGACAACTTGCCGTCGGCATCGCTGACGGCGAGAAGGGTGTCCTTGCCCGGCACGCGGGCGATACCTGTGACGCGGGCACCCATCGATAGCGTCGGGCTGTCATCCTCACGCCCCTTCGGGAGTGCTTCCCAGGTGGGGTTCTTCGGGGGCCATTGCCAGACGGCGAGGCCGCGCGCGCCGTCGGTCGTGACGAACCGCGAAGGGCCGACGGCGACGACGAAGCCCTCGGCCTCGGTGCCCGCGCGATTGGCCCGCCACGGGATGTCGCCCTCGACTTTGGGCGCGACGGGATCGATCGGCAGCGCCAGGCGGCCGAAGGTGCCGTCGGCAAATGGCAACACGATGTAGTCGCCGACGCGAGCCGGCTCCCCGGCGAGTTTCTGGTCCAACTTGATCGTATTCTCATTCTTCTTCAGCAGTTGGCCCTTCGGCCCGGCGGTGACTTCGCGGACGACCATGTCATTACTCCTGCCGGGGAACGCCAGCACATGAACCGTCTTGCCGTCCTCACTCGTCAGGAGGATCGGTGCCTGGCCGATGTTCTCCGCGAGTGGCTCGGCGACAGGCTCGAGCTTACTGTCACTCAGCCAGCGGGCACCGGGCCGGACGGGGTAGCGCGCGGGGTCGAGGCCGAACAGGCCGCCGCCCTGGTCCGTCGTCAGCCAGATCGGGTTCCCGTCGGCTTTCGGGATCGCCACCGGCTCGCGGACCGACACGAGGCCGAGCTGTCGCCGCCATAGTAGGGTGCCGGTACTGTCGTCGATGCGGCTCGCCCAGGAGGAGGATTGTCGTTTCGGCTGAGTGACCATCACCAGGCTCGATCGGCCCAAGGCGTCGTCGAAGACCTGGCTCGCGTGGATCGGCGAGCCAACGTCGAGGGGTTTGTTCCACGCGGGAACAAGGCGCGGCCCCAAGGTCGGATTCCAGGCGAGCCGTAGCCGCAGCACTCGGCCTTCAGCCGCGACCCACATTTCGTCGCCCAGCACCTTGGCGACCTCGGTTCGGCCTCGGTCGCGCGGCCGGTCGCCCGCGTTGGGCCAGAGCATCGAACCCAGGTCTAGCCCGCCTCCCGGAAGGAGGGGGAAGAGGGTCTGATCGGTATTCCGCTCCTGGCGGATGCCGATCAGGCCCAGCATCCCGGCGTCGGAGAGTAGGACGACCTTCTCCGCGTCGTGGTGCGGACCGAACCACGTCCAGCCGGACAATTCCACGGGGGAGACGAGCGACTTCTCGACGAGCTTCCGATCCTTCTCCTTCTCCGGTGCCCACACACGCATCCGCACGCGGTCGAGGCCCACGGTCTGCGTCAGGATGAGGTAGCCCGGCGAATCTTCACCCTCGGCGGGCACGACCACCGGCTCGCCGCGAAGCGACCCCGCCGGGTGTCGGCTGTAGACGATCTGCTCGCACTCCTGTTTCGCGATGTCGAGGACGTAGACGCAGCCGGCGTCCGCCGGGAAGACGATGCGCCGGCTGCCCGGCTCGTGCGTGCCGCCCAGCGTCAAGCGCTCCCTCGGCCCGAGGAGGTAACGGCCCAGGAGCCTCCCTTGGTTGAGTTCGATCTCGTGGACCTCGCCGGAGTACGTCGCCAGGTAGGCCCGACGATCGACGACGACGGGCCGGCCCAAAACCGCCGTCCCGAGGCGGTAACTCCAGCGGGGCGTGCCTTGCGTGTCGAGCGCGGAGAGCGTTTTGTCATCGGACGAGAGGACGAGGATGATCTCCCGCGCGCCTGCTCTCGCGGGCACTCGCACGGGCAGCGCCGTCGTATCGATGCCGACGCGGACGGCCCAGCGCACCTCGCCGTTGGTGACGCTGATCGCGTAGAGGACGCCGCGCACCAGCGCCAGCGCGATAGGATCCTCTGCACCAAGTGTTCCCGGCGTGCCTGCCACGAGCGGGTCGAATAGGAGCGTCGGCTCGTCGCCGTCCCACGGCACGTTGGGGGGCACCTCGCCATCCTTCTTGACGTACTTGACGCTCGCCTTGTGCTTCTCGTAGAGTTGCTCGACGATCGGGACGACTTCCTTGTCGGTCCCGAGGTCGGGGAATCGCTCGGACTCTTTGGCGATGAGTTGCTCGGCTGCGATGATCGCATGGTATCCGGGGGTGTCGAGCATTGCGCGGAGCTGTGCCAGGATACGCTGTCGCTCTTGGAGTTTCGCCAGGGCCGCCCGCACGCGGGCGAAACTCGCCTCCACCTTGGCCCAGTCCGGCGGGGTCGCGTCTTTGGGCAATTTGATCTTCTTCGCCTTCTCGACGAGGGGGGTCGCCTGATCGAGCGTCTTGATAGGCGCGTCATTTGTCAGGCGCTCGGCCTCTCGCTCGGCGAAGCCGGTGAGCAGTTTCACGAGCGATTCGCCGAGGTCGGCCCCGTGTTCGGGAAAGAGCGGCTCCTTGCCGCGGTCCGCGATGAACTGGTCGAAGTGTACGAGGATCTCGCCGATGTCATCTGGCAGCTCGGTCGTCTCGAAGCGCAGCTGTGAGAGGTCTTTGCGGAAGCGATAGCGGGCGATCGACTCGCTCTCGGGGTACTTCTCGGCCAGCTTGCCGTAGGTCTCCCCGGCGTTGCGAAAAAGGCCACTCGCATACTTATCGTCAGCCTTCGCCGCGAGTTCCTTCTCGTTCTCCCGCAGGACGATGAGTAGGACGACACCGCCGACGCCGAGACCGATGAGGGCAAAGATCGCGAACGAGATGAGGCCCCACCGCGCCCACTTGCCGCGCGGCTTGTGGCCTTCTTCGTCCGGCGTGTGGTATACGTCCCCCTCGTCCTCGCCAGTGGACGTTCGGGAGGTCGGCACATCCTCTTTGTTGCCGCGTCGGACGGGGGGAGCGTCCCAGGAACCCGGATCCACGACGCGCGGGCCATTCGTGGCCGGCTTCTCCTTCGGGGTGTGGGTCTTGGGCTTTGGCTTGGTCTGCGTCGGCTTCTTCGGTGGCGCGGGATCTTCGGCGAGCGCCTTTTGGGGGGCCTGTCGGCGCACGGGGGGCGGTTCCATCCACGGGGAATCGACCGAGGTCCGCGCCGGGAGCATCTCCAGCACGTCGCTGACATGGGGGGCTGTCGGTGTGGGGGACTGCAACTCGCTGGGCAGCAGTGGGACCAGATCGCCCACGTGTCCCAATTCCTGGTCGGGACGGAGCGGCACGTTCCCCGGACCCGATTCCCCGACGATGATGATGTGGCGGCACGACGCCACATGGCAACGGAACGGTTTGCCGCGCATCGCTTCCTGGACGTGGTAGTTGGATTCGCAGCGGGGACAGACGACGTTGATCAGCACGGATCGCACCCCGGATCACGATAGGGCATTTCTCGACTCCTTCATCATACCTGTTGTACATCCTGAGCGGAAGAGAGCGACCCACAGAGTCAAAGAGGACACAGAGAATTCACAGTACGAAGAGAGGTGTCGCTGGATGGATCGTTTCATCCTCCCTCGCTCCACCTCGAATTTCGGAGATCCCCTGTCCGTCAAAAGAGTGGGACGATGCCGGATGAGCGACCTCGGTCGAACGACCCGAGAAGAGAATTCGCACGAAGAGTCTAGCCCTGGGAGCGTCGTCCGGGTAAAATAGACGACACCGACCGATCCAGAGGCACCAGAGACGAGGGGATGCTGTGGCGCTGACCAACCTGGACCGCGAACTACTCCGCCGCTGTCTGACCAAACAACCGGGAGCCTGGAACGATTTCGTCGATCGCTTCCTCGGGCTGATCTACCACGTCGTCCAGCACACCGCGCACCTGCGCAGCTCCACGCTGCGGCCGGAAGACACCGAGGATTTCGCCGCCGAGATCCTGCTCCAGATCGTCGATCGCGATTACGCCGTCCTGCGACAGTTTCGCGGCCAGAGCAGTCTGGCGAGCTACCTCACGGTGATCGCCCGGCGCATCTGCGTGCAGCAGCTCTCGCAGCGCTCCGCCGCGCGAGACGTGCAACCCGCCACCGCCGAGCCGATCGAGAAGGAGGCGGAGGACCACGGCCCCGCCGCCGGCCTCGAGCGCCTCGAGGAGGTCGAGCGCCTCCTGGGCCGATTGCCGGCCCGCGAGCGCGAGGTGGTCCGCCTCCACTACATCGAAGGCCGGACGTATGAAGAGATCAGCACGGAACTGAACATCCCGGTCAACACGATCGGCCCCGTCCTCTCGCGGGCACGCAAGAAGCTCCGCGAACGTTCGACGAAATGAATACGGCGAGACTGTGAAAGAATCGCCGTAGTGTCAGCGGATCAGGTCTTCATCTCACGTCATTCGCAGGGGGTTGAACACCAGCCCGCTGAGCAACTTCGGATAGAAATACGTCGATTTCGGTGGCATCGTCTCCCGGCCACCGGCGATCTCCGCGACATGCTCGATCGTCGCGGGGGGCACCAGAACCGCGAGCGGCGCGGTCGAATCCTGCACTTCGCTCAGGAGGTGGACGTATTCGCACGTCGGCTCGCCGAGCGCGGGACAGAGCAGGTGATCGAGGACGAGGGCGTGTAGCACGGCGACGGCTAGGTCTTGCCACGTCGCGCTATGGCCTGCGGCGACCTTCGACATCACAGCTTTGTTACGCAGTCTCGCGAGTTGCCAGACGCCGTCGGCGGCAGTGCCGAAGCCGAGGACGGATTGCCCGCCGTCCATCTGGATCGTCTCCCAGGCGTCCTTGGCACTGCCCGCGCGTTCGAGGTCGAAGTGCGGGGCGAGGATCTCAGCGAGGCGCTCGGACCGCAGGCCGGGGAAGCCGCTGATGAGGCGGTGCGTCGGCAGGATCACGAGGCCGGGGTCGTTCATGCTCACGAGGTGCATGAGGACGAAGTTCGGGGCCGACTCGTCGTCGAGGACTTCGCCGGCTTCGCGTCGTTCTTCCAGGTAGCGCAGGGCCGTCTCGTAGCGGTGGTGGCCGTCGGCGATGAAGATCGGCTGCGGGCTGACGAGTCCCGAAACGACGCTGATCGCGTGCTGGTCGGAGACGGGCCAGAGCCGATGGACGACGCCGAGGTGGTCGGTCGCCTCCAGCGGCAGGCTCCGCCCGACGGCGGCCTCGAGCGCGACGGCGACCTCGCCCGCCGAGTCGGGGTAGAGGCCGAAGATCGGGCTGAGGTTCATGTTCGTGGCGTAGAGCAGTTTCAGCCGGTCGGCTTTCGGCGCGGCGAGGGTCTGCTCATGGGGGAAGATCCGCCCCGAGCCGAACGGCTCCAGGCGCACGCGCGCCATGAAGCCCTTGCGGATCAGGCGTCGGCCCTCGATCTCGAACTCTTGCTCGTAGACGTAGAGCGACCGCGCGCTGTCCTGCACCAACACGTCCTCGCGGAGCCAGTCGCGCAAGACCCCCCCCGACCGCGTGTAGCGGTTGTTCGACTCGGTGTCGTCCGGCCCCTCGCGCTCGAGGATGAGGCGGATGACGTTGTGCGGACTGCGGGCGAATAGGGCGGCTTGCAACGACGAATCGATCACGTCATACGGCGGGGCGACCACATCGCCCAGCGCTCCCACCCGACCAAGATCATACCGATAGCCGCGAAAGGCTCGTAAGTCCGCCATCTGATCCGCCCTCATGCCTTTAAGTCGTAGTTCAGTGTCCAGTGTCGATTGTATTGACCCCAACGGGGTCGCATGTTGCAGCCCAGGGCAACGCCCTGGGGATGCGGATCGTGGGACGCGGCGGACGACACGGACGCGGCGAACGACACGGACGCGACGGACGCGACGGACGACACAGACGACACGGACACCACGAACACCACGAACACCACGAACACCACGAACACCACGAATACGGCGCACGCCTCGCTCACCCAGGGCGTTGCCCTGGGCTGCAACATGCGACCCCGTTGGGGTCAATACAATTCAACACCAAGCACCTACGAAGGATGTTCTAGCGGATCTCGACTCGGCAGCGACTACTTTACCCCAGCCTTCGCCGCCGCTTCCGGGTCGATCCCCTTCAGTGCCTTGCCGGCGGCCTGGCGAACGCTGGAGTTCTTGTCCTTCAGCGCCGCGACGAGCGCGATCGTCGCCGACCTTGCCTCGGGTCCGATCTTGCCCAGGGCGCGGGCGGCGTCCCGGCGGACGAAGGCGTCTCCGTCGCGGAGCGCCTCGACCAGGGCCGGGGCGACGACCGCCGATTCCTTTCTTCTCTCGCCCAGGGCGTTGACGGCGTGCAAACGCTGAGCGGAATCCTTGGAACGCAACTGTTCGACCCACTCGGCGGTGGACTTCCCTCCGCCACACCCGGCGGAGAGTGCGATCAGAAACGAGACGGTTAACTTCTTCATGGTCCTCTCCTTTCGACCCCGAGGATGCTCAATAGTCGCCGCCGACCGGCTCGCCGCCCGCGCGCGTTGCCAGGGCGTCGTAGACGGTCTGGCCGATGCTGTTACCGATCATACGAACCGAGCCGTCGCCGAAGAGGAACTGGACTCCCCCTATGTGGGCGCTGGATAGGGCGTCGGCGTCGGTCACGATGGTGTCGTTGGGCAGGTGGGGGCCGCAGTGCCCCAGGACGAGGGCCGACCCGCCCGAGAAGCTTCCCGGCGCGCGGACCGAGGGCACCTGGGCACCCGTCAGGACGCCGGCCCAGGTGGGCTGCGCCATGGTGGTGCAGCGCTCGCCGATGAAGAACGTGTTGCTCAGACCGTCGGTGATGTCGGCGATGCGGAAGCCCCTGGTGGCACGCACGAAAGCTCCGGTATGTGGGGGCGTACTGAAGTCGTCCACGCCGTCGTTGCCGTTGCAGGCGACGTAACTGCTCTGCGCCAGGATCCAACTCTGGCTGCCGCCGTCCTTCGCGGTGAAGGTGTTGACCTGCCGATCGGAGGGGCAGTAGAACGATTTCAGGAACGCGCCGCGCGCCGACACGATCGGGGCCGAGTTGTTGCCGACGTTGGTGTTGAAGGCGATCCGCCTCTGGAGGTTGTCTTGTTCCAGGTCGGCGAGCAGGAAGGCGGCCCAGCCCCAGCCCGGCCCCTGGTCGTCGTAGGGCCAGGGGGCCACGTCGTAGTAGCCGGGCGGGAAGCCCTCGTTCCGGTCGTGGAAGGAGTGCATCGCCAGGCCGATTTGCTTGAGATTGTTGCCGCACTGCATACGAGAGGCGGCTTCGCGCACCTTCTGGACGGCGGGCAGCAAGAGGCCGATCAGGACGGCGATGATGGCGATGACCACCAGCAGTTCGATCAGCGTGAAGGCGCGGCGCGCCCTCACGAATACGGGTTGCGTTCGCATGAGACGGACCTTCTCCCGGCAGGGCGGACGGCGCGCCCCGGCATGTCGATGAGGAACGGAAACACGGCAGCGGCGCGAGAGCGCCGGCCCTTCCTGTAGATTCACGGAGTATCGGAGCCGGCTTTCGCCGCCTCGACGGATGAATGCGTGGGAAGAACGTCAGCCTCAGCGCGGAGGGGGAGCAGGAGGAGCCTCGGAGAGGGGAGAGGTCATGGAAGTGATGGGCGGCAGCCAACCCTCGGTGGAGGAGCGAGGATTCCAGGCGACGGGAAGCTCAGGCGGAAGCACAGCACCGGCGCTGACCCACTCCGTGGTCAGACCTCGGCAGCGCAACGCAGAGGCACCCACGACCCACCGGACGCCGGTCCGCGAGCGAGCGGCTTCTTTTGCGTCAGAGCCACTTCGAGACTCGCAGCAGCCTTCATGGCAGCATGTGTGAGTCGAACTCGTTGGGGTCTCGTCGTCGGAGCCGGGTCGCTCGGCGTAGTCGGGGGGCTGGACATCGTGCGCGTCGGCCCAGGCCCAACGCTCCTCCGGCGTCAGGCAGCAGCAACCGCGCCAGCACTGCTCGGCCGTCTCGCAACCGCAGGGGTTGTTCATGCAAGGAAACGGCTGGCTGGTGTCCTTGCGCGAGGGCGCGGCAGGCAGGGGAAGGCCACCCGCCGCGATCAAGTAAGCGACGAGGGCCAGCCCGGCGCAGAGTCGGCGTCGGAGGGATTGGCACCAGGTCTTACGCCGGAACGCGAACATGAGGAGCTGTGATTCTCGAGGTGTCTACCGCCAGGGACATAAGTGCATCATAGGGTTGGTCCCATCCTGAGACCAGTGGCGGAAACCTGGTTCCCTCGAACGAGCGGACACAACCCTCGGACAGGAAATCGCCCTGGTTTCTTGCCGCGCATCGGCTACTCTGTTCAGAGACGGAACGAGAATTGCTCTCCCCTCTCTCACCCATGAATCGACCTCGTTTCGCCTCACTCCTGCCGAAGACGTGAGCAGGAGTGCTATTGATAGTGGCACGAACTCTCCCCCAAGGATCGCGACTGGAGTGAGCCGTTGAGTCATCCGCCCTCCACCCATCCTGGATTTCCCGGCCTGTTCAAGGACTACAACCTTGGCCCGGCCTACGACGAGATGTTCACCCGCGAGGGCGTGGCCCGGCCCCACTACCAGATGCTCCTGCGGCAGCTCTCCTCGCTCTCGGCGGATGCGTTTCGCCGCATCCGCGCCATGACCGAACTGTCCATGCTGCAAGACGGCGTCGGGTTCACGGTCTACCGCCAGGAAGAAGGGATCGAGCGCGTCTGGCCGATGGACCCCGTGCCCCGCATCATCCCCGCGAAGGAGTGGAGTCACATCGAGCGCGGCCTGATCCAGCGCATCCTCACGCTCAACCTCTTCCTCAAGGACATCTACAGCGACCAGTTCATCCTCCGCGACCGCATCATCGACCCCCGCCTCATCTACGAGGGCGGCTACTTCCGCCGCGAGTTCATGGGCGGGAAGGTGCCGCGCGACGTGTACATCCACGTCTGCGGGACCGACCTGATCCGCGGTGTCGACGGCCAGTACCTCGTCCTCGAGGACAACGGCCGGACGCCCTCGGGCGTCAGCTACATGCTGACCAACCGCCAGGTCCTCAAGCACGTCTGGCCGCAGGTCTTCGAGCAATACGACGTGCGGAGCAACGACGACTACCCCGCCGCCCTTCTCGACGTGCTGCGCTACATCGCGCCGGGGGGCAACCCCGACCCGACGGTCGTCCTGCTCAGTCCGGGCATCTACAACTCGGCGTACTTCGAGCACACTTTCCTCGCGCAGCGGATGGGCGTCGAACTCGTCGAGGGCCGGGATCTCGTTGTCGATCAGAACCGGATCTTCATGCGGACGACGCGCGGCCTCGAGCGCGTGGACGTGATCTACCGGCGCATCGACGACGACTTCCTCGACCCGCTCGTCTTCCGACCCGACAGCATGCTCGGCGTGCCCGGCGTCGTGAGCGCCTACCGCGCGGGCCAGGTGGCGCTGGCGAACAGCATCGGGACGGGCATCGCCGACGACAAGGGCATCTACCCGTTCGTCCCCGCCATGATCCGCTACTACCTGAAGCAGGATCCGATCCTGCCCAACGTCGAGACGTTCCGCCCGCTCGTCAAGTCGCACATGGACCACATCCTGGCGAACATCGGCGACCTCGTCGTCAAGACCGTCAACGAGTCGGGCGGCTACGGCATGCTCATCGGCCCCGCCTCGACCTCGAAGCAGCGCGACGAGTTCCGCGACCTCGTCCGCGCCAAGCCGAGGGACTTCATCGCCCAGCCGGTCATCCAGCTGTCGGCGCACCCGACCTTCGTCGAGGGCAAACTCGAGGGCCGACACGTCGATCTCCGTCCCTTCGTTCTGTGCGGCGAAAAGGTCACGGTCGTCCCCGGTGCCCTGACGCGCGTCGCCCTGCCGCGCGGCAGCCTCGTCGTCAACAGTTCGCAGGGCGGCGGGAGCAAGGATACCTGGGTGTTAGCAGAGTGAGAAGTCCTATACTCGTCGCGGGAGGCGATGACATGAAGAAGCCCGACGCGCAAGCGAGGGGGAAGAGGCCACGACCGAGGGGGTGTAAGTTTCCCTCGCTTGCGCGTCGG